>CAMCMW010000381.1 GCA_945876155.1 uncultured Ruminococcus sp.
AGAAACTGCTGTAAGAGAAAAAGCGGATATGCGTAAAAAGCTTAATCTTGGTTTTCTGAACTATACAGATAAAGCAGTTCCATCTGAACAATTCGGACTTCCGTCTATAGAATGCAACACTAATGTGTTACCCGACTTTTTGGCGTTATATGGAGAAAAAAGTAACTACCATAAAACCCCATTTACAGCAACTTCATTTTATCAGTATGATGATGTTTGGGATGGAAAAGATGGTTATATAAATGCATATTTATATGGTGACAAAAAATTGATCAAGAGATATCGGAATCGATTTGATGGTGTTCGAATATTTATAATGCCCGACACGTCAATGTTTTCAGACCTTGATATTGATTATAACAGGTCACAGTTAAAGCGGGCATTAATTGGTGCAGTTATTCTTCAGATGGAATTTCATGCGGTTGTGATTCCAAACATATCATATATTTCTGAAGAAACGTTTCCGCTTTACTTTGACGCAATAAAGTATACTTCTGTTGCAGCAATTAGTCTAAAAGGACATATTCGCTATGCTAATTCCTGAATATGATGAACACAAATCATCAAATGGAAAAGATGATATGTTTCAAATGATCGCCTTATCGGATAATAATATTAAAGATCGTCTGCTCAAATTTGAAAATGTTGTCGAGATACTTTCTTGTATGTCACCTCATGTTCCTACTCAGATCAAGGTAAAGGTATCGGAATTATCAAGCGAACAAAATATCGTATTTGACTTGATAACAAGCACTCGAATCAGAAAGCCATCCGAATTGGCTAATATTGAAACAGGACATCCTCCATTTAAGGTTATCAGATAATACCATTTGCATACTAAAAAACAACCAAAAGTCAGCTGACGTTTTTAATCAGCTGATTTTTGGTTTGTTCTTTTGGGTAGCCATAAAGAAAGACGCTTTCTGAACGCAACGAGAAGTGACGGTACAAATGGTATCTTATCTTCGTATCCGGGCATACCTATGAAATACTGATAGTACGGATTTTCTCTGATCTGTTCAACCAGTTCCTCATCCGGATAGTGGTACTGTTTCTGGATCAGCAGCGAGCCGAGTGCCATACGCAACGGCTTTGCTGGCATACCTGTCTTGCTCGGAAACAGTTTTGCATATTCTTTTTCTATTGTATCCCATGGGATCATTTCTGCCTTCTTGACCCATCTGTTTTCTGGATTCATTTGCAGCCCCTGCGGCTGATTAAAATCTGTAAATGATAACTGCTTTTCCTCAAATCTATACATGACGTCCTCCAAAGTGCAACCTTTTTTCTCGTTTTTAACACTTTTCCTTGCACTTCTATTATATCATATTTGGACGATTTTGTCAATGTTTCGGTGATTTTTTGTGGTTTAAGGAGAGACTAAAATAATATTTTATTCCGCAAAATCAATTCTGCTTATTGTATCAACTGAAATAATAGTTCCGTCTGTAAACTTCAATTTTCTGTTTGCTTCATCAAAGAATCTGAAATTCCCAATAAAACTAACATAGGCACCGCCTGATTTTTTGCTGTCTGGCTGAAAATACTCTATCTTCACCTTTGGCTTTTCAGCCTCCATTTCAAGCAGATGCTTTAATGCTTCATTTAGGTCACGGATATCATCTTCACCCAGTTCAGTCTGTATATCCGTCAAACGAGCTGTTTCACCTATTTGTTCATCAAAACCTGTAAGTGCAGAAAAAGGTGCAAACTGCGCAGCTCGGTCATGCATGGGCATAGGATGCCTTTTTCGTGAAATGTGGTGTGAATGATATAAAATATCCTGATATTCTGCTCTCATGCATTATGTCCTCCGACCTGACCATTGCGTTCAATTGCTGTTGCACCTTCCTGATAATTCATGGCTTTCATAATTGCATTTTTTCCGTACTTTTCTTTAATGCTTGCAAGAGCCTGATTTATTTTCTTTTCTTTTTCCAAGGCAGCATTTTCTGCGTCTTGTTTTTTTGTAACCTCTTCCACATCATCAAAAAGGCTGAACTGTGTATACACTTCAGTTTTTGCTTCATTTTCAGGAATTACATGATTGGCAGTGATATTCAGCCGTCGGACAAGCAATGTCTTATCTACGATCCTATCAAAAATCGTAAGTGCTGCATTAATAATGAGTTTTGTGGATGACGTTTGTCTATCAAGATTGAATGATGCGTTTACAGGCTTCGGAACAACCTTGCCATATTGATTTTTGCACATTGGTCCATCATATTTAGATGTATCACTTTCATGGTCATAGCAAACATCAACCTTAATCTGGTCACATACCATTCCCTTTCGGAATAAATCAAATGCAAGCTGGTCAGCCATTTCATGTATAACTATCCTTGCTTCCTTAACGTTGTACGGTCTTGTCAGCACCTGTCCTGAACATATGCTATGGTTTTTGGATTCATATTTCTTAATTGCTTCCATGGTACATGGTTCATATCCCCACGCATGGTCAATAATTAGTTCAGCATTTTTTCCGAACAGCTTATATAACTTATCTTCGTTATATTCTGATTCAAGAGCAATATCTCCCATAGTGAACATATGATTATCAGCCAGCTTTCTTGCAGTGCCTTTTCCAATTCTCCAAAAATCAGTAATCGGAGTATGTTCCCACAGTTTTTCACGATATGATATTTCATCAAGTTCAGCAATTCGTACCCCGTCTTTGTCAGCAGGCATTTTCTTTGCCACAATATCCATTGCAATTTTCGCAAGATACATATTTGAGCCTACACCGGCTGTTGCTGTAATACCCGTCTCTTTCAGAACATCACGAATCATTCGCATTGCAAGTTCATGAGCCGTGCAGTGATATATTTCCAGATAG
>CAMCMW010000382.1 GCA_945876155.1 uncultured Ruminococcus sp.
GCCTTTGCCGGAAGTTCCATATCAACCCGGAAAAAATTTCTTCTCTCCTTGTCAACAAGATTATAGATACTGTCAATACACATTTCTTTTCTTGTAGATGTATAAATACTTCCGACAAGTACTCTGAAACCAACCTTTGCATTAAAAACATTGATCTTAATAGGTGTACCGTAGTCAACAATCTGAAGTTCCTTTTTACTGTTGTTTACTTTTATATTTTTGGAATTTACCTCCTTTATTCTCCCGATTGCAATCAGCTCATTATCCATTGATTTTATCTCACAGACAGAGCCTTCATATTCTTTCTGTATTGGCAGTGCACTCATTAATTTTAAACCTCCGCTAATTAATTGTTATTTCCCTTTTTTCATATCCTCCGTAGATTTAAGCAGCTGGCAGTAAATTGCTGCAATGACCTCATAAAGTTCCGGAGGGATACTGTTTCCGACTTCCAGCATACACATAAGTGACGCTGCGCTGTCATCACGATAAACAGGTATGCCGTTTTGTTCGGCTATATCAATTATTTTGTTTGCCACATCTCCGGAACCGGACGCAATAATAACCGGTGCCTTATCAACATCAGCATTATATTTTAAAGCAACAGCCTTATTTTTCCTGTTATATTGTAACATTTATACCAGTCCTTTTCTGAGGAAGTGCCGGAAAAACTTCTATAAGTGACCTCGGCTTTTCAAGCTTAGAAACATTTATCTTATCAAATTTATATTCAGAAAATTTTATACAGTCCCTCAGCTGCGATGATAAATTATTCATTTTATCCTCCATTGACGCCGGACACATAACTGACAGGTCAATTTTCTTATCCTGTACATAAAGCTCTGTTTCAAATCTACCCACATCAGGGATATCAAATACAAGCAGCATATGGATTGTTCTGACAGGTTCACCTGTTGAATTTTTGGAGGATTTCTTATTTTCCTCGTCCGGATTTATCCACATCTCACCAAATGCCTTTGTAATTCCGTCATCAACAGGTATAATAAAATGCAGCAGCGGTGTGAAGTTGCTGGGCGACGAAAGAAGGCTGTGTATAACGCTTTCAACGCTGTCACCTTTCATCTGCATAACGCTTTCACTGTCCGTCTGTTTTTCAAGTATCTTTACCAGAACGTCAAGTACCTTTGAAGATTTTTCTTCGCTGCCCTGGGAGGAGATACTATTATAAAGTTTCTGAAGAAATGACGCCCTTTTCGGTTCATCTTTTATGAACATCATAATATCGCTTGCAGCGTCTTTCAGGAAATTTTTGTTAGTATTATATCTCGAAAGATTGTATGTGACCATTGATGTAAGGCAGGAAAGCTTTTTGGAAAACATGATACTTTTTTCTATATCCTGCATAACCTCAGCCGTTTCTTGTTTCAGCTGGGGAAATTCAGCCTCTGCAGTCACCGCACGGTATCTTACAGACAGATTTTCAAGCTTTGCCGAAAGTTCCTTGTTCGGTGCAAGCGCCTGTGAGAGATATTTCATTGTTCCCGAAAGTGCTTTGAGTACCTCTGACTTGCAGTTTTCGGTATTTATTGCTTTGAGCATATTCGTCACTGCGCTTTTAAGCTCCGGTGACGGATTCTCCTTAACCATGTTACGCAAAAAATCGAACACTTCGCCCTTGAAGGCAGTTGAAGAATTTTCCTGTTTGACCAGTTCCTGCGCAAGATTTTCCGGCTTTACAGCCAGCTGCGAGAAAAGCTGTTCGATTTCTTCCGTAACAGGGGCGTTCTGCATGGAAATTACTCCCACAATTTCCTGCAGCATCATTATGTTTTTTATGAAATTAACAGTAACAGACGGATCCTTTAACAAATCCAGCAGGATTTCAGGAGCAGTCTGTTTTTCAATGTTTCCGTTATTCTGTTGTAACAGCTCTGAATCCGGAAGTGTCTTTACTATTTTAGACGGATCCTGCAAATCAAACGGGGCAATGTCTGCGTCATGGTGTTCACGCATAGGCTGAACTATATTTTTATTGGTAATCGGCGTTGCCGCTCTTATCATATCCGCCATAACATTCCCCCCTGATACCAGTTATGCCTGTTTTACTACTTTCTCAGGCTGTTCACAAGCTGCTCTATTTCATCAGCAGTTGTTACCACTCTTGCAGAAAACTGATACGCTTTCTGTGAAACGATTACATCTGCAAATTCCTTTGCAACGTTAACATTTGAACGCTCAAGGCTCTGTTCATAAATCTTATAAATTCTGCCGTCTGCATCTTCGGCATCACCGGAAATTGCTGTCGGCTGATAGCTTTCATAATCCGTACGCCTTAAACCGTAAGGATTGGAAAAACTGAATACTCCCAGTCGTCTGTAAAGCCCGTTGCTTTCAATATCGTTTGTTCCCGGTTTATACGGAACAAGAATCCTGTTGTAATCCTGGTCAAGAACGTATGCACCGTCGCTTGACACAAGATATGCTCCGTCATCTTCTATGCTCAGAGCAAAAGAACCGTTTCTTGTGTATTCGATTTCACCGTCACGTTCAAGGGCAAAGAGTCCGTCTCCAGCAATGGCAAAATCAAGTTCATAGCCTGTATTTTCCAGCGAACCCTGAGTAAAAAGCAGATCCTGATTGGACATTTTTACCCCATGACCTTTAAGGATTTTTTCATTTTCACCCAGTTCCCTGTTCTTGTTTATATCCATATTATTATTCAGCAATTCACGAAATTCCGGCTTTGTTGCCTTATATCCGTATGTATTGCAGTTTGTAAGGTTATGCGAGGTTACGTCAATGGCATTCTGATGTGCCCTGAGTCCTGACGCACCGGTATAAAAAGCATTATTCATGTTAACTCACTCCTATCAGG
>CAMCMW010000383.1 GCA_945876155.1 uncultured Ruminococcus sp.
TGTGGTCACGGGTAAGAAATATCGAAACAAATCCTGTGGTAATGCACACTGCAAGAACCGTCTGCTGAAATTCGTAGGAGGATATTCCTTTTTTATTATCCTCAAGCGCCTTCCGACCGTATGTGATAATAGGGTCAACACACATACTGCTCATTGCAATGCCAAACGCCTTGAAGTGTTCGATTTCCTCATTTTTCGCTGAAATTGTCGCCTCATAATATTTGGCGTATGTATCTCCCATACCTGCCCACAAAAATTTGTACGGCGATTCGCACAGAACCTTTGTATTTATGAAAGCATGAACAGGCGGTCTGAGAAAGAAGTATGGTTCAAGGAAGGAACCGTCCTCTTTGTACATAATTGCCACAGATGTACAGCAGGCACAGTTTGAGGCAATTGTCGGGAACGTGAATACCGGCAGATCAGTTTTATCACCCAGGCATTTGCAGGTATCCAATACCTTTCCTCCGCCAACGGCAAATATCATATCGGCATTTTTTACCTCAGCAGTACTCATAAGCTTTTCAACATTTTCATAGCTGGACTCTCCGCCGTACCAGAGAGTACCAGTAAATTCAAGCGAATCTGCGGCGTTCCTGATAAGCGTTTCAGCTTTGCTGAGGGCAGTCTTTCCGCCTATAATCACCGCTTTTCTGCCATATTCCTTACAGTACTCATCAATTTTCGAGTAAACCTCTGCGCCTATGCTGTAATTCGGCATAAGCATAGTATAATTATCCATAAGCTTTCCTCCGAAATCAAAAAAAGTCCTATTGTCCTTACATGGGACAATAGAACTTATCGTGGTGCCACCCAATTTCCCGTCAGGAATATCCCGACGGCTCATAATTCTTTAACGCAGAACTACGGCAGACGCTACTTGCAGAATGTTTCACGCCGCTCCTCACAAACCCATTCACTGAAATCTCCGGTATATGCTCACACCAGATACATACTCTCTGAAACCATCAAATATCAGCTACTTGCTTTTGCTCACAGGATTTATAGTGAACGCAAAAAAGATTTTACGTTCACTATATTTATTTATTTTTATAGCCTCGCACATTCGCTCACTTTGTTCGCTCCGTGCGTATCGGCTGATAGTAAACTAAAAATAAATTTTTCGTTTACTATAAATGGTCGTATCAACTATAATACTGTTATTATTATACACCAATTTAAAAATAATTTCAAGTGTTATTTACTCAATTGGTATAAACAGACAAAAAAACAGACGCCGCATAGAAACGGCGTCATTGCTCTATCCTTCAATTTGTTTTCCTAAAAACATTGCTGCTGCACTGATAAGGCTTTTCTGCATTTCAGTTATAGGAGACGGATTTTCACCCTCCATAAATGCCACCGCACCAGTAACATCACCCGAACTGATAATAGGCATACAGGCTAAAGCTGCTTTGTCAACGCCTTCTGCCGGGTAAAAACCGTTTACTCTGTCATCTGAGGAAGAGTAATAGCTTCTGCGTCTTTCCATAAGCTCCTCAAGCAGCGGAGAAACTCTGCGCTCGTTAAACTCTTTCTTTGAAACCCCTGCAACAGCCACAACGTGGTCTCTGTCAAAAATAACAACAGGACACTCAGCAAGCTTATACATGATTTCCGCAACCTGTGACGCATTCTCGCTCATTTCACTGATTGCCGAATACTTCTTGAAAATAACCTCGCCGTCGTTGCTTGTGTAGATTTCCAACGGGTCACCCTCACGGATCCTCATTGTTCTTCTTATTTCCTTAGGGATTACAACTCTTCCCAGATCGTCGATTCGTCTTACAATACCAGTAGCTTTCATATCTATATATTTCCTCCATTTTGTTCAATTAACTCCGTTACTGAGCATAATGTATTATTTGTTAATTCTGAGGAAATATTCAAATATCTTCATATCCTGATATGGTTATTTAAGGAAATTGTCACACTGTAACACGGGTACCATAAACCATTTTTTCAAAATCAGCTACAGGAACTGGTTTTGAATACAAAAATCCCTGTGCAGTTTTACAGCCGCTGTCATCAAGAAATACTGCCTGTTCCTGGGTCTCAACACCCTCTGCAACGAGTCCTAAACCAATATCGTTTGCCATTGCAATTGTATGCGTCACAACCTTTTTGCAGCGTTCGTTAAGCAGATAGCTGCCGAGAAAACCTCTGTCAAGCTTTATCACATCAAACCTTGTGTTACTCAGTGTATTAAGAGAGGAATAACCTGAGCCGAAATCGTCCATAAGCAGTGTAAATCCACGCTTTTTAAACTCGTCAATGCAAATCTCAACCTGACGGTTTTCAAAAGATTCAGTAATTTCAATCTGGAACAAATCTATCGGAATATCGTACTCCTTAACAATTTCAAGAATCTTTTCCGGCAGACTGGTATTCAGATAAACCTGAGAAACGTTAGCAGATATCGGTACAGGTTCAAGTCCCATATCTATCCACTTTCTGATAAGCTTGCAGACCTCTCTGTGCATATAAAGGTCTAATTTCTCGATAAAACCGTTCTTTTCAAAAACAGGAATAAACTCATTCGGAGGTACTATTCCCTTTTCCGGATGAATCCACCTTACAAGCGCCTCTGCACCAATAATCTTTCCGTCACAGATTCTGACCTTAGGCTGGAGGTATACCTTGAACTGTCCTGTTTCAAGAGCATTTTCCATTTCTTCTTCAATAGCATGACGATTATTAATCATCTTCGAGAACTGCTCGGTGTAATAACAAACGTAATTGAATACGTTGTCACGGCCATGTTTCCTTGCAAGAGCCGCATAGTCGGTCATCTTGCGAAGCGGAACTGTGGTATCATTAACAAAATATAC
>CAMCMW010000384.1 GCA_945876155.1 uncultured Ruminococcus sp.
TCTGACGAAAAATCTGACTGCGCAATCTGCGCACCAGATTTAATCAGTGTTTCCTTAATATTATACAATATTTTTTTTACTTTTACAATAGTTAAGATATATTTTTCACAAAATCTTTAATTTTGTCAGCAGCAGACTCTATAAAATCATAAATTTTCTCCGGATTCATCAGCAAAGCCGGTTCATAATACCTGTTTCCGGCAAAAAAGTTCTGATATATCCAGTCTGTGCTGCTTATTATTTCTTCCGCCGAGATATAATCCCTGACTTCACAGCCGAATGCCTTTCTTAGGGTTTCTACGGGGTTATTGCGGAAACTGTAATTTTCAGCCGCAAAAGCGTCACTCCAGTTAAGCTCACGCATCATAAAGCCGAAAAACTCCCTGTCGGTCTGGGAAATACCGTATTCCTCTGCTTTCACAACACACTCCGACCTGATTTTCCGGGCAAACAGTTCATCAGTTAAAAGGTGTGACAGATAACCGGTGTAAAGCTCTCTGTCCTCTCCCTCAAGGCAGTATTTATGGGCAAATTCGTCAAGCCTTCTGTGGAAAATTTCAAGGTTTTCCGACGCAAGGAAATCCCAGTCACGGATACCGTCCTTAAAATGGGTATGCCTTTTCATTTCACGCTCATAATCTGCCCTTGCGTGAATGCAGTCGGGGGCAATGTTCCCTGCGAAAAACAGGGGAATATTTTTTATATCAAGCATTTCTGCCGCTTTATCCGCAACCGCAAGGTGAATTACCACTCCAGCCATATTATACCTCCTTTTCCTGGGTAAGCAAAATCCTGAATTTATATATAATTTTCGCAATTTTAAACATCTACTAAAAATTTTTATATTTTTTGCACAAAAATGTTGATTTTTTAATGATTATATGTTATAATATAAAAAATCAAAGCTTTGAAAATAATTTTATACAAAAAGGAGAAGTCATTATGAATTACTTATCTGAATTTGTGGGCTGTCTCATTTTTTTACTTGGCGGCTACACATATATGTGCAACATAACATTAAAAAACACTCTAATCGGCAAACTTAACTACATAGACCTTGTTGTTGCATGGGGACTTGCAGTAGGGCTTGGTCTTACCTGTGCGGTAGCAATGGGCGGTCCTGCATATCTGAATCCCGGTGTGATTTTCGGAAACGTCATCTGGAACAAACTCCCCATATCCGAGGCTGCTGTTTATCTGCTTATGGAATTTCTAGCAGCCGGCGCAGCAGTTTTGCTGTCCATGATTTTTTTCTGGGATTCCTTCAAAGCGTCAAAGGGAATATCAAAGCGTGGTATCTTCTCAGCCTACCCTGTTGAGAAAAACATTCCCCTCAACTGCATTCAGGAAATTATTGCAACCTTTGCGTTCCTGTTCCTTGTGTTCACCTGCATAAAGGTAAACTCAAACGCACTGGTTATAGGTCTTATAGGCTTTGCGGCTGTGGCATTCCTGTCCCTCACCATGAACAGTACAGGTTTCAGCATGAATGCAATGCGTTCTGTGTTCAGCAGTATCTGGTTTGCGATACTTCCAATACCAAACAAAAACGGCGAAAAGGTTGACTGGTCATATCAGATTATCGTAAACCTTTTTGCGTCAAGCGTCGGAGCGATTCTTGCGGTAATTGCGACTTCGTGCTTTTAAAATGTTTTATCCTATACTGAAAAACAGCACCACTTATGTGATGCTGTTTTATTTTTTATTTTGCGTATTCAACCGCACGGCTTTCACGGATTATATTTACCTTAATCTGTCCCGGATATTCCATTTCAGATTCAATCTGCTTAGCAATATCCCTTGCAGCAATAATCATCTTTTCATCGTTGATGACCTCAGGACAAACCATAATTCTGACTTCACGTCCAGCCTGAACGGCATAGCACTTGTCAACGCCCTCATAAGAGCTGCAAATTTCCTCCAGTTTCTGGAGACGCTTTATGTAGTTCTCATAATTTTCACTTCTTGCCGCAGGACGTGCAGCAGAAATAGCGTCGGCAGCCTGAACGATACAGGCAATAACTGTTCTCGGTTCAACATCATTGTGGTGAGCCTCGATAGCGTGGATAACCTCAGGATTTTCCTTGTACTTGCGGCATACATCAACGCCTATCTGAACGTGTGAACCCTCGATTTCAGCAGTCAGTGCCTTACCGATATCGTGGAGCAGTCCGGCACGTCTTGCAAGGTTTGCGTCAACACCAAGCTCAGAGGCAAGTATACCGGAAAGCTGTGCCACTTCAATTGAGTGGTTCAGGACATTCTGACGGTAGCTTGTTCTGAATTTAAGGCGACCGATAAGCTTGATAAGCTCATGGTTAATGCCGTGTACGTTAGTTTCCAGAATGGCTCTTTCGCCCTCCTGTTTGATTTTGTACTCGACCTCACGTCTTGCCTTGTCAACCATTTCCTCAATGCGTGTAGGGTGGATTCTTCCGTCCGCAATAAGCTTTTCAAGGGCGATTCTTGCCACTTCACGTCTTACATGGTCAAAGCATGAAAGGGTAATAGCCTCCGGAGTATCGTCAATAATAAGGTCCACTCCTGTAAGGGTCTCGAAGGTTCTGATATTTCGTCCCTCACGGCCGATAATTCTTCCCTTCATCTCGTCACTCGGCAGCGGAACGACTGAAACCGTAGCCTCAGAAACCTGATCTGCCGCACATTTTGCAATAGCAAGAGAGATATAACTTCTTGCCTTTTCTTCACATTCGTCTTTTATCTGCTGTTCATAAGCAGCGATCTTGACCGCCTTTTCGTGAACAAGATCTCCCTCAAGGATTTCAAGCAGGTATTCCTTAGCCTGATCCTTTGTAAAC
>CAMCMW010000385.1 GCA_945876155.1 uncultured Ruminococcus sp.
ATATTATTTTCAAGCGTGTCGGTATCAACCCCGAAAACGCCGAAAGACTTAACAGAAACGTCCTTTAAAAATGTGACTATTATTTCTGCGTTTTCGTTTTCAAACTCTCCAAGTTCAAGAAAACCGTTGCTTTTTTTGTCCGGCCAGCTTTCTGAAACGGTAACGCCGTTTACGCTGACCTTTACAGAATCATATATCGGGTCATTAACATGGTTGTTCAGATCATCAAACAGGTCAAAATAAAGTGTTTCATGCCCCTCGATTTTCAGGTTGTATATGATACGGCAGCGGCTTAAATCCGGCTCTGAAGGGGTAATACAGTATTTTCCGTCAGAGTACTCATATTTGCCGTCCCATACAGCTGAATAATCGTATTTTTCAAGCAGATCATCATTGCCGAAATAAAGCCGGGCAAGCTGACGCTGTACATCAAATCTGTCTGTATATTCAAGTTCTTCTGACAGCTCCGGCTCAGTTTCGGAGATTATTCCGGCAGGAGCGCAGATAAGATTTTCCGCAATGCAAAGAGCAGTATCAGTTTCAAGCTTTTTCTGGTATGACTTGAAATCAAATGATGAACCAATTGAATATTTTATACCAAGCAAAGCGTCCGTCATGGCAGTACCGCCGTTTGAACCCACTTCCATCCAATAGGAGGAATAGCCCATTTTTTTCATGGCAAACATATAGTCTTCGGGGGTGAGGGAGGTATAATGGGCATAGGAGTTAAGTCCCAGCGCACCTACCATATTTACATGAGTATACTTTTTTTCAGTTTTTACTCTGTAATAATCTTCCTCATCAATTTTGTCTTCCAGTGCCACAGTCTTTTCAAAAAGCGTGTCTTCTGACGAGGCATTTCCCACATAAACCGACATATTGACAAACACTTCTGTGATAAACACTCCGGAAACAAGCAGGAAGAATATATTGCTGCTTATATATTTTTTTTTCATCAGAATGAGAAAAAGCATATAAACCATAAAAGCCATGATAAACAAACTGAAAAAAGTTTTAAAAAATCCGTTTGTTATCCAGAGAGAGGTTGTATAGGAAGAAAGTGTTTCTTTGCGGTCTGTGACCACATATATTGCCGTTGCAGAGAGAATTGACATTACTGCAAAAGCGGCTATACTGTAAAACGGAGATGATTTTTGGTTTTCGGGGAAGTTTTCAAAAATTTCAGATACAATTGACAACAGTGTCAAAATAATCATGTAACCGAATCTTAAAGGAAACCCCTGATATCCTCCGCCATGCCACATTTTGTTAATGGGGTCGATGAAAACTGGTATAACCAGAAAAACAAGCAGTATCAGATTATATCTTACCCTTTTTTTCTTCAGCAGCGGACTTTTTATGATAAAAAGCAGTGCCGCAAAAATAAAAGCGTCAGTGCATAAAACGCAAAGCTTGTCTTTAAGGGATTCAAAAGGCGACTCGTAAATTAACTTCGCCAGATTATTCATGCTCCTTGCAGACTCCCTTACCTGGATAAGTGAACATACCCAGACAGGGGCGGTTATGAGTGCGGCGGTAAGTGACGATAAAATAAACCTGAATGAAACAGCCTTTCTGTCCTTCTGAGGGCATCTCAGCGAAATATAAAGTGGGACTGATATCATCAGATAAATTATTATCATAAAAGAGAGATAATAATTTACCACTACACAAGAGCAAAGCATCAGAATAAAAAAAATACATTTTTTCTGATTGCACAGTCTGTCAACAGACATAACCAGCAGCGGAAAGAGATACATTATATCAAGCCATACAAGGGTCTGATAATACATAAGTCCGAATCCGCAGAAAGCATAGATAAGCCCGAATAACACTGTATATCTTTTTGCAAGCTTTTCAAAGCTTACGGAAAAATAAAGAGTTGCAGTAAAAGCGCATAAAGCCAGTTTCAGGCACAGGAGAATGTTCACAAGGTAAACCATATCCTGTTTCTGAACAAATTTTACTGTCAGATAAAACGGACTTGCGAGAAAAAACAGAAAAACACCCCAGAAGTTCATTCCTCCGCAAGAGGAGGCGGAGTAGAACAAACTTGATTTTCCGTCAAGGATATCTTTCAGATTCATAAGCAGCGGTATAGTCTGCTGCTTTAAATCACACCATGCAACAGTTTTGCTGCCGAAGGGGAAGATACCATAAAATGCATATATCAGACCTGCAATAAGAATTACCAGTAACGGTGAAATAAGCATAAAAGAATTGCTTTTGAGTTTCTGCATTTTAGTTCTCCCAGAGGAAAAGAAAAGATTTTTTGTTTTTTAACTTAAAAACATTATAACCCATATAATTAAAAAAATCAAGCTATTTGTGAAATTTTTTCGAATTTTTTAATATTTTTAAAAGGAACTGGATTTTATGTCAATAAAGACTAACTGTATGGGCAATTATAGACTTTTATGCAAAATCCTTCCGGCGGTTGTTTCTTTTGCGGATTTTCAGAGGAAAAGGGGAAAATGTTAAAAAAGTGTAAATAATTTAAAAGATTTTATTTTACTCAAATGTGTAAAAAACTATTGAAATTAATCTGTGATTATTGTATAATATTTTTGATAAGCTTTTTTCTGATATATTAAATATGCACTTTAACAATGATTTTTTGTCAGGCAATGCCGGATTAATGATATATGAAACGAAAAAAGCAGTAAGAAAAGTAATAATATTAAGAAAAGGGTGTAGACATTATGAAAAAAAGAAAACACATAGCTGCAATAATCTTTGATGTTCATGACCCTTATCAGTCAAATATGCTTAAAGGAGTACTGGAACAGGCGTTTTTCCTTGACATGGACGTA
>CAMCMW010000386.1 GCA_945876155.1 uncultured Ruminococcus sp.
CAATTACAGTATAAATGTCCGGATTTTCAGTTAATTCATCAAATGCCTTTTTCCCTGCCGGACACAACACAGTAAATATAAGGCATGCTAAAGGTATCAGCCAGAGCCTGCGTTCATACTGCCGGTATTTTTTGAGCGGCGACATCTCAAATGTTTTTTTCTTTACTTTCATGCATATCTCCTCTGTGACTTCAAGTCAAACAAAGTCCATCATACACAAGGCTTATATGCCTTTTTTATTTTTGCAAATCTATTTGAAAACAAAATGATAATAACAAACGGCAAAAGTGTGACAGTAACAAAAGATGTCTTATTCAGCAGGCTTTTGCTGCTTTTATATATTTCTTTAACGTAATGAACAGACGGTTTTTCCGGGTTATAGAATACAGTAACGGCAGAACCCTTATCATATTTATATTCTGTTTCACCTTCTTGATTAGAAAATTTCTTTCCATTTACTTCATAATCAACCGTATATTTAAAGAAAGTCCTTATAGAGTTTTCTCCGGAGTAAATACCATTATCTACCGCAGTTTCTTCCTTTGTACGGACTGAAATATCAGTAATTATACCCTGAACCTGTTGCGTACATACTTTTTCCATGTATTTTGAAATCAAGTATAATCCGGTATTCAAAAAGCAAAAAAATGCAACTCCGATTATAACAACTTTCATCACTATATTCCCGACACTGCCTTTTCTCATTGATATTACCTCACAAAATTAACTTTTACACTTTTATTTTATATTTTCAATGTAAAAATCAAAAGCGAAATATTGTAAAATTCAAATTAAATTTTGGCAATACCGCATAATCTACACCTATAGTTCAATACAAACAAAACACCCAGCAAAAATGCTGAGTGGGTAGATAAATGTTCAATTTTCCATCGCAAGGGTGCACTGAATCAGACTGTCAGCCAGATACAGATTTGCCAATGCGAACATGATATTCAATTTGGCTGTCTGTTTTCGCAGACCCTGGTATCGAGTCTTTTGATATTGTGCGGTATTGCCTTTATTAGCTATAATATAATTGAACACTAATAACACCTTTTATTTTATTTAGTCTGCGAATAAGCACATCAATATTTTTATCGTTATCCGTCTGCACACTAACTTTAAAATCTGATATCATTTCCTTATTTCTGTTATTGTAAACTCTGGCATTATGGTTTAAAATCGCAATATTCAATTCCGATATTATGCCGGATATTTCATTGACTAATCCGGTTCTGTCTTTAGAAACAATTTGAAGAGAAACACTTTCGTCCATGATTTTCCTCCAATTTCAAATAATATAGTACCAGCTTTCGTCCTGTTCCAGTTCTGCGCTCTCTACCGGATGAGAAGAATCATAGTTGTATCTCAGTTCCTGATTTTTGATGCTGACTTTTGCACCAGCTGGAATGGATTTTGTAATAAAAGCGTTTCCTCCCACAACAACATCTTTACCGACCACAGTCTCTCCGCCCAGAATAGAAGCACCGGAATAAATGGTAACGTTATCGAGTATAGTAGGGTGACGCTTTTTATTTTTCAGCTTCTGACCGCCTCGTGTAGACAACGCTCCAAGAGTAACCCCCTGATATATCTTCACATTGTCACCGATAACAGTTGTTTCACCAATGACAATTCCTGTACCATGATCTATGAAGAAATATTTGCCTATCGTTGCTCCGGGGTGAATATCAATTCCCGTTTCACTGTGAGCGTACTCCGTCATGATTCGTGGTATCAGTGGAACACCCAGCAGATAAAGCTCATGGGCAATGCGATTCACCAGAATTGCATAAAGTCCGGGATATGAAAATATAATTTCATCTTTATTATATGCCGCAGGGTCACCGTCAAAGGCAGCCTGTACATCAGTTTCAATATATGCACGGATTTCGGGGATTTTTTTAAGAAACTCCAGTGAAATTCGTTCTGCCTCATTTGCTGTAATGTCATTACCGACATTTTTCCATTCTGAACTGTATTTCAATACTATAGAAATCTGCTTAATCAGATTATAAAGAATATCCTCAATAAGCATAGTAACATTGTTCCGTACAGTATAATACCTGTAGGAATTATTTTTAAAGCATCCGGGATAAATTATTTTCTGAAGCTTTTCTATAATTTCAATAATCACTGCTTTATCCGGATGGTCAAAGCTGCTGACAGTATCAATGTCTTTCCCCTGACTGTAATCATTCAGCAGATTGCTGACGATTCCGTTTATTTCATTTTCAAGCTTATGCATAATTTTTCACCTCTATGAAGAAATCAGGCAGCCAGAACAAATACCGGCTGCCTGAAAATAGTTTTTACACCAATGAACGAATACCTTTAACAAGTGCGTCAATATCTTCAAAAGAGTTGTACAGTGCCAGCGTCGGGCGGACTGTACCCTCAAGACCGAAATTACGCAAAACAGGCTGTGCGCAGTGATGTCCTGTTCTGACTGCAATTCCAAGTTCGTTGAGATGCTGTCCCACCGCTTCATTATCAACACCGTCCAGTACAAAGGAAAGAACACTCGCCTTGTTTGCCGCCGTTCCGATAAGGTGCAGACCGTTTATCTTCTGCATTTCTTTCATAGCATAGACAAGCAGTTCATGTTCATGTTTGTTTACTGCCTCCATACCGATTTCGTTTAAGTATTCCAGTGCCGCACCCAGACCCACTGCGTCTGCAATACTGCCTGTGCCTGCCTCAAATTTGTTCGGTGCAGGATTGTAAATGGTACGCTCAAAGGTCACGTCCTTTATCATGTTTCCGCCGCCGTGATACGGTCTTGCTGCTTCGAGAAGTTCAGATTTTCCAT
>CAMCMW010000387.1 GCA_945876155.1 uncultured Ruminococcus sp.
CTGACGCAACAGGTCCGAAGCACCTTGACCTTACACTTACACAGGCTAAGTTCAACGAACTGACAGCAGACCTGGTTCAGTCCACAATGGGACCAGTCAAGCAGGCTCTCTCAGACAGCGGACTTTCAGCAAGTGACCTCCACAAGGTTCTTATGGTCGGTGGTTCTTCAAGAATCCCAGCTGTACAGGAGGCTGTAAAGAACTTTATCGGCAAAGACCCGTTCAAGGGCATCAACCCTGACGAATGCGTTGCACTGGGTGCTGCATATCAGGGCGGTGTACTCGGCGGCGATGTCAAGGAAGGACTCCTCCTCCTCGACGTTACTCCTCTTACACTGGGTATCGAAACAGCCGGCGGTATCAGCACACCGATGATCAAGAGAAACACAACAATTCCTACAAAGCAGACACAGGTATTCTCAACATTTGCTGACAACCAGACAGCTGTGGATATCAACGTTCTCCAGGGTGAGCGTGAGTTTGCAAAGGACAACAAGCAGCTGGGTACTTTCCGTCTTGACGGTATCGCACCGGCACCAAGAGGAATCCCACAGATTGAGGTTACTTTCGATATCGACGCAAACGGTATCGTTCACGTTTCCGCTAAGGATAAGGGTACAGGCAAGGAACAGAACATCACAATCACTTCTTCAACAAATATGTCCAAGGAAGACATTGACGCAGCTGTAAAGAACGCTGAAATGTTCGCAGAAGAGGACAAAAAGAGAAAAGAAGAAGTTGAAACAAGAAACAGCGCTGAAAACTACGTTTACCAGTGCGAGAAGGCACTGACAGAGTTCGGCGACAAGATTACAGCAGACGACAAGGCTCCTGTTGAAACAAAGATTGCTGCTCTCAAGGAAGCACTCAAGGGTACTGACACAGCTGATATCAAGGCTAAGCTGGAAGACCTTGAAAAATCCTTCGGAGAAGTTGCAACAAAGGCTTACCAGAATTCTTCTCCTGAAGAACAGGCAGCAGCACAGCAGGCAGCAGCTGGCGGTTATACTGAAGCATCAGGTTCTGCAAATGACGACGGCGTAGTTGACGCTGACTTCACAGAGGCTTGATAAAATTTAAGTAAATAAATAACTTTCTGGGCGGATAAAAATGTCCGCCCGAAAGCTGTATATCCATTACCTATAGGCTTTGAGATAATTCAAACCGGAAAGGCGTGGTCAGAAAATGGCTGAAAAAAGAGATTATTACGAGGTGCTGGGGGTACAGAAAGGCGCATCGGACGATGAGATAAAGAAAGCTTTTAAAAAGCTTGCAAGACAATACCACCCTGACCTACATCCGGACGATAAGGAATGTGAAGAAAAATTCAAGGAAGTCAACAAGGCTTATGAAATACTTTCCGATCCGGAAAAAAGACAGAAATATGACCAGTTCGGTCATGCCGGCGTTGACCCGAATTATGGCGGCGGAGGATTTTCCGGCGGCTTTAACGGCGGCGGTTTCGGCGATATGGGAGATATTTTTGAAGACCTGTTCGGAGGCGTTTTCGGCGGCGGTTCAAGACGTTCCGCACGCTCAAATGTAAATGCCCCGAGAAGAGGCGGCGATATAACTGCCAATGTAAACATAAGCTTTATGGAAGCGTGTGAGGGCAAGAAACACGATATCAAAATTTCACATATGGAACAGTGTCCGGAGTGCGGCGGAACAGGCGCACAGAAGGGTACTTCCCCTCAGGTCTGCCCGGACTGTCACGGTTCAGGTACTGTAAACGTTGCCCAGAGAACGCCTTTCGGTACTATTTCCACATCAAGGACCTGTTCAAAGTGTGGAGGCAAGGGAAAGGTTATAAACTCGCCGTGTAAGAAGTGCGGAGGAACTGCAAGAATACGTAAGGAAAAGAATATCAGCGTGGATATCCCGGCTGGTATTGACGACGGACAGATTCTGCGTGTGGGCGGACAGGGCGACAGCGGTCTTAACGGAGGACCAGCCGGCGACCTGCACGTTGTTATTTCTGTAAGACCGCACCCGCTGTTCGTAAGAGACGGTTTTGACGTTCACTGCGATATCCCGATTACCTATACACAGGCGGTTTTAGGCGACGAGATAACTGTACCGACCATTGACGGCAAGGTGAAATACACCATTCCTGAGGGAACACAGACAGGTACTGTATTCCGTCTTAAAGGCAAGGGAATCAAGAAACTCAGACGTTCTGACAGAGGCGACCAGTATGTAAAGATAAATATTGAAGTGCCCAAGAACCTGACAAAGAAACAGAAAGAAGCTCTTAAAGATTACGAAAAAGCAATGGGCGAAAGCTCAACTGAAAATCATTACGAAAAGAGAAAGTCTTTCTTTGATAAGTTAAAGGAAAAATTTAATTCATAAAATAAAACCGGCGTTGCAGTGCGCCGGTTTTTTCTATCTTAAAAAGAAATAATAAATCACGCCGTAAATGACTGACGCAGCAGTACCATAGAGAATTACAGGTCCGGCAATGGTGAATATTTTTGCGCCGACTCCCAGTATAAAACCTTCGGTCTTCGACTCCACAGCTGACGATACCACAGCATTGGCAAATCCTGTTATAGGTACAAGTGTTCCGGCACCGGCGTGCTTTGCAAGCTTTTCGTAAAGTCCCAGTCCGGTGAAAAGTGCGCTTAAAAAGACAAGTATTATCGACGCCCACGCTCCGGCAGACTCCTTTTCAAATCCCAGCTTTGTGAAAATGTTCAGAAAAATTTCCCCCAGAGTGCATATTCCTCCGCCGATAAGAAATGCCACCGGTACATTCACCCAGCTTCTGGAATTCGGGGACGCTTTTTTGCTCATTTCGCTGTA
>CAMCMW010000388.1 GCA_945876155.1 uncultured Ruminococcus sp.
CTGTTTATGCGCTGGATTATGATGGAAGTTATGTTGCAAATCCTGTTGAGGTGGGCGGTACGATAACAGTAACCGAAGAAGAAAAGCTTTTAGGTGATGTTTCCGGCAATGGCGAGCTTGAACTTCAGGATGCAATTCTGATAGGCAAAAGTTTACTCCCTGGGAATGGAGCAATGAATTCAGAATTTACAGAAATCGGCGATTACAATGGAGACGGCAAATGTAATCTTTATGATATGATTCATATCTGCAGGTATCTGATAAATGAACAGCCAGTGCCGTCCGATTCGTTTAATACTTTTGTAGATGTGCCGGGGGCAGGAATCAGTGTAGGAAATGCAAGTGTGGAGATTGGCACGGATACTGTGTCTTTACCTTTATCGCTTGAAGGTGACATAACCTCATATGGCTGTGTTTTATCAGTTAAGTATGACGATGGTTTAACACTTAATAGTATCATAAATGCGGCTGCATCTGATACTAAAACTCCGGGAGAGGCAAAAGCAGCGTTTGTTAATCCGAGCGGAATTGAAAAAGATTTCGCTTCACTTGAATTCTCTTGCCCTGATACTGCTGGAACATATAACGTTGATGTGACTGTTTATGCGCTGGATTATGATGGAAGTTATGTTGCAAATCCTGTTGAGGTGGGTGGTACGATAACAGTTACTGCCGAAGAACCGGCTGGACTTTTATCATATGAAAAAATTGATACAGACGGCGACGGAATATACGACAGTATTGAAATAACAGGCTGTGATGTATCGGCAGTTGAGGTTGAGATTCCAGCGGAGATTGAGGGACTTCCGGTTGTATCAATTGCATATTGGGAGCTTGGAAAGTGTACAAACTTAACAAGTATAGAGGTTTCAGAAAGTAATAATTATTACAGCAGTGTTGATGGTGTATTGTTTAATAAAGATAAAACGGATTTAATTAGATATCCGGCAGCCAAAACTGATTCTGAATATAATATTCCAGAAGGTGTTGATTATATTTGGGGATGTGCTTTTGGGGATTGTAAATATTTAGAAAAAGTAACAATTCCTTCCGGCACAAGTGAAGCAGGATATGAGGTATTTGCCAGTTGTTCAAACTTAACAAGTGTAACCATTCCTGACGGTTTTAAACATATAGAAACATGTATGTTTTATGGCTGTACAAGTCTGACAGATATAACAATTCCTGACAGCGTTAGATATATAGGAGATGGCGCATTTGAAAAATGTATTTCTCTTACAGATATAACGATTCCGGAAAGTGTAACAAGTATAGGAGCTTATGCGTTTACAGGTTCTGGTTTAACAAGTATTACAATAAAAAATCCTGAATGCGCATTTTCTGACGAAGGCTCAATAAATGAAACAGCCACAATCTACGGCTACGCAAACTCCACAGCACAGACATACGCAGAAACATACGGCAGAAAATTTGTTTCTCTGGGTAAATCTCCGGTGGAAACAATCCAGGGCGACATCTCCGGCAACGGCAAAATCGACCTTTACGACGCAATCGAGATATGCAAAAGCATAATGGGAATGAGGAATTTTACGGACGAGGAAAAGGCAATCGCTGATTATGACGGCAACGGAAAAGTTGATTTGTATGACGCTATCGGAATTGCAAAGAAACTGCTTGAAAAATAAATATAGATTGAATCCGTGGGTGAAAACCTGCGGATTTTTTATTTCTGTTGACAAAAATTTTTTAATGGTTTATAATGAGGGAAACAGTGAAAAACATGAAAAGGAGGACAAAAACTGCATGATTAAAAAATTGATTTCGTGTACGGGGGAGTATAAGAAATATGCCATACTGACGCCGGTTATAATAATCGGGGAAGTGCTTATGGAAATACTTATCCCGTTTGTAATGGCGAAGATACTTGATAACGGTATCAAGGGTGACGGCGGTATACCCTATATCGTGAAAATGGGCGGACTTATGCTTTTAATGGCTGCCTTCTCAATGCTCTGCGGCGCTCTTGCCGGAAAGTTTGCGGCAATGGCGGGTATGGGTTTTGCAAAAAATGTCAGAAAGGCAATGTTTGACAAGATTCAGGACTTCTCGTTCAAAAACGTTGACAGGTTCAGCACCGCCTCTCTCGTAACACGTCTGACAACTGACGTTACCAATACCCAGAACGCTTTTATGATGATTATCAGAACCGCTGTGAGAGCGCCCATGATGATGATTGGCGCTACGGTTATGGCGGTGACCATAAATTTCAAGCTGTCACTTGTGTTTTTTGCGGCAATACCTCTCCTGGGAATCGCACTGTTTCTTATCGCCTCTCACGCACACCCTCGTTTCCAGAAAATGCTGAAAAAGTATGACGCTATGAATGGTTCAGTCCAGGAAAACCTTATCGGTATCAGAGTTGTAAAGGCGTTTGTACGTGAAAAGCATGAAAACGAAAAGTTCGAGGCGTCCGCTGACGAGGTAAGAAGAGCGCAGATGCACGCCGAAAAGCTTGTAATTCTCAATAACCCTATTATGCAGCTTACTATGTACGCAAGTATTGTGGCGATTATATGGTTCGGCGGTAATATGATAGTCGGCGGCAATATGGAAACAGGTCAGCTGACAAGCTTTATTTCCTACGTTACTCAGATACTTATGTCACTTATGATGATATCCATGATTTTTATTATGTGTATCATTTCAAGAGCGTCCATTGTGAGAATTGCTGAGGTACTCGACGAACAGCCGGATATTGCAGACGGTGATGATAAAGACCTTAAAGTAAGCGACGGTTCAATTAAGTTTGAGAACGTTTCTTTCAGCTATTTTAATGATCCGTCCA
>CAMCMW010000389.1 GCA_945876155.1 uncultured Ruminococcus sp.
AGTACGATAGGTCCGAATGTTGCACCGAAACCTGCCCATGCAAAGGATACTATCTGGAATACAGAACTGTTTTTATCCCATGCAATAACCACTGAAATAACGGCGATAACCACAAGTACAAGTCTTGCTGTTATCATTGACGCTTTCTGGGAAAGTTTTACCTTGAACACTCCGCCGATGATGTTTTCTGAAACACTTGATGATGCCGCAAGCAGCTGTGAATCAGAAGTGGACATTGTGCTTGCTAAGATTCCGGCAATGATAAGTCCGGCTATGAGCGCTGCTCCGATATTGGTTTTGCTGAGCAGACTTGAAAGCTGAATGACGATAGTTTCAGAGTCTGAACCTTCAAGCACTCCGATTTTTCCTGTGCTTGTAACTGCGTTTCCGACAATACCGATAAAGATTGCAACTGCAAGTGAAATTACAACCCATACTGATGCGATTCTTCTTGAAACCTTTACCTTGCTGCTGTCCTCGATAGCCATAAATCTGAGGAGGATATGAGGCATACCAAAGTAACCAAGTCCCCATGCAAGAGTTGAAACAATTTTAATAAAGCCGTAGTCGGAAGTACCGCCGGTAACAGAGTCATGCAGCTTGTCGAATGAAAGGTAGCCTGCAAGTGACTGCGCATTGTCTGCAACAGCGGCAAATCCCCCTGCTGAGTAAACACCAAAGCCGACAATAATCAGAAGTGCAATGGTCATTACGATACTCTGGATAAGGTCTGTAGTACTTGCCGCAAGAAATCCGCCGATACTTGTATAGCAGATGATAATTACTGCGCTGACTATCATTGCAGCGTGATAATTTATTCCGAAGAGTGCCGAGAAAAGCTTTCCGCAGGCAGCAAATCCTGAAGCTGTGTACGGAATAAAGAAAATCAGAATAATCACAGCGGCAATTCCCATTAAGATATTCTTTGAATCCCTGTAACGGTTTGAAAAGAAATCCGGGATTGTAATTGAGTTATTGCAGGTGTGGGAATAGTTTCTCAGTCTTTTCGCCACAATCAGCCAGTTTATGTATGTACCCACTGCAAGACCGATAGCTGTCCAGCTTGCGTCTGCAATACCGCTTAAATAGGCAACCCCCGGCAGTCCCATAAGCAGCCAGCTGCTCATGTCTGATGCCTCGGCACTCATGGCGGTGACGATAGGACCTAATTTTCTTCCGCCAAGATAAAAGTCATTGACGTCCTTTGTTCTTTTGGAACTCCATATACCAACAGTTACCATAACACCAAGATAGCATATTATGGTGACCAGCATGGCAATATCATTTTTTGTCATTTTTTACTCCTTTATCTGTATTTTTTCTGAACCGGCATGCCGGAAACGACACAAAAAGTCATTTAATTATACCACATTAAAGCGAAAAAGACAATATGGTTTAATGTATTTTGAAAAAAATAAAGCAATACTGCACAAATCTGTTATAGAGGATTTGTGAAATATTGCATTGAAAAAGAACAAGAATTCTGTTATAATAAATCTATGGGTGTCTGCATAAAACGGTAGGCGGTTTCTCCCTTGACAGGGAGGTGATAAGCTATGACATTTTCAGAACTTTTTCAGTTCATAACAATGCTCACAGGCATTATCACTCTTGTTTACAAGGTCACTAAAGACCATTACAAGAAGTAAAATTTTCTTTACTACATAAAAGAAAATAACCGCACTCTCTCCCAAAGTGTTGCGGTTATTTTCACCAAAACATTACATGGGGAAACCGCTTATCGCAGCCCCATTTCTGTTTCTATTATACCATAAATACATAAAATGTCAAGAGGGTTTTTGTGCAAATTGAAAAATACAGTAAAGCAGTACAAAATAATAAATAAAAAATTGGATTTTCTCTTGAAAAAAGAGATAACTTCTGTTATAATATCAATGTATGCTTACAGTATACCTAAACTTATTGATTGAAAAGGGGAAAAGCAATGCCTGCTAATATTGTTGTCGGAACTCAATGGGGCGATGAGGGAAAGGGTAAAATCATTGACATTCTTGCCTCAAGAGCTGATGTTGTAGTTCGTTCACAGGGCGGTAACAACGCCGGACATACTGTTGTAAACAACGGTGAGATTTATAAGCTCCACCTTATTCCTTCCGGTATCCTTTATCCGGATAAGCTTTGCCTTATCGGCGCCGGAGTAGTTATGGATCCTAAGGATTTCACTGGAGAACTGAAATCTCTCAGCGACAGAGGTGTTTCAACTGCAAATCTGAAAATTGACCCGAGAGCCCACGTTGTTATGCCGTGGCATATCGTTTTAGACGGTCTTTCAGAAAAATTCAGAGGAAATTCTGATATCGGTACTACTAAAAGAGGTATCGGTCCAACGTATATGGATAAATACGAACGCTGCGGAATCAGGGTATACGACCTTGTTCACCCGGAAGTGTTCGCAGAAAAGGCAAGAACAACAGGACTGCTTAAAAATAAGATTATCACAGAGGTTTACGGCGGAGAGCCTGTTGATATCGAGGCTACAATAGCTGAATACAATGAATACGGCAAAATCCTTGCACCTTATGTTTACGACGTTTCAGTACTCACCTACGACGCTGACAAAGCCGGCAAGACTATCATGTTCGAGGGCGCACAGGCTACACTCCTTGACATTGATTTCGGTACATACCCTTATGTAACGTCATCACACCCGCTTTCTGCCGGAGTATGCGTAGGTACTGGTGTTGGTCCGAGAATGATAACAAATATCATCGGCGTTTCATAGTCTTATACAACAAGAGTCGGAAAAGGTCCTTTCCCGACAGAGCTTGACGACGAAATCGG
>CAMCMW010000390.1 GCA_945876155.1 uncultured Ruminococcus sp.
GAATCCGGACTTCTCAGGTTATTTTCATTAAGGTGAAAACTATTATCTGTTTTTGAATTTAAGCACCATGTTCTGAAGGGTTCTCGACAGACTGCTCAGTTCTTCGCTTGACGCTGCACTTTCTTCAGCGGTTGAGGCTGTTGAGCGTACGATTTCATCAATTGAAGATATCTTTTCAGAAACTGTCTTTACGTCGTTTGCCTGAGTTTCAGATGCTCTTGAAATCTTCATTACAAGGTCATTTACGTTTTCAACGCCCTTTGAAACTGAATCAAGTGCAGATTCCGTTTCCTGAGCAAGCCTTGAGCCTTTTTCTACAGCCTCGCCTGTGCTTGTGATGAGCGCATTGGTATTCTTTACAGCCTCTGCGGATTTGGAGGCAAGATTTCTTACTTCTCCTGCAACAACCGCAAATCCCTTTCCGGCAGCACCTGCACGGGCAGCCTCAACAGCGGCATTAAGTGCAAGAATATTTGTCTGGAATGCGATGTCGTCGATAGTCTTAACGATTTTGACGATTTCCTGTGCCTTTTCGCTGATATCGTTCATGGAGCCCATAAGCTCTTTCATGCGGTTGTTACACTCAACAACATTTTCCGATGTGATTACCGACTGATTCTGAGCAGATTCAGCTGATGCGGCATTTTCATCAATTTGTTCAACCAGTTTTTCAATAAGCGAAGTCAGTTCTTCAATGGTTCTGGACTGTTCATTTACACCGGCTGCAAGGAAGTTGGAGGATTCAGCAACAGTAGATGAACCGGCTGAAACCTGTGAGGACGCTAAATCAATACCGCCGATAATGTCGCTGAGCTTGTCAGAAATATTTAAAATTGACTCCCTGATTTTAGCAAAGTCACCTACATAATCTCCGTTGAATGCAATATCAAAACTGCCGTGTGAAAGCTTGTCAAGGTTATCGTTGATATCGGTAATGTAACCGGTCCATACCTTGTTTGTTTCGGAAATGCTTGTGCAAAGTTCGCTTATGCTGTCATTGGCATAGTAAGTTGGAGTGTAGTTCAGCTTGCCGTTTTTCATGTTCTCAGCGGCAGTTTTAAGCTCATCAATAGGCTTGATAACGGATTTTACAAGGATTGTGATTATAACAGCTGATAAAACTATAGCCAGAATAAATATTATTGCCATTGTGGTAAGCATTGGAGTAATCTGGTTTAAATACTCAATTGTGTTTACAGAGTAGAGATAATACCAGCCTGTG
Source organism: uncultured Ruminococcus sp. (assembly GCA_945876155.1). Classification (GTDB taxonomy): domain Bacteria; phylum Bacillota; class Clostridia; order Oscillospirales; family Ruminococcaceae; genus Porcipelethomonas. The sequence continues at coordinate 1,223 of CAMCMW010000390.1, forward strand.
GAAGAAATTTCAGACGGAACAAAATATTTAGTCTTGCCGTCGTAGTCTTTTGTTCTGACTACGGAATAATCATCAGATTCAAGCTGTGAAACTATTCCGGCATACTCAGGAACATCTTTAAGACAGGTTATCTTTTCTGTGCCGTCCTCACCGACTGACAGTTTGAAATCTTCATTTTTATGTACAATAACATTGAAATTGCTGTCAGCTAAAATCGGGTAGGCATTATCAAAAATGTCAATGCTTTCGGTGATTTCGGCAAGATAGTCTGCATAAATATCTGCACCCAGAATAAAGTTAAGTTCGCCGCTTTCCTTGTAATACGCCTTGGATATAGTCATACAGAGTTTGGACGTATTGTTGTCAATATAAGGTGAAGTGCAGGTAAAATCTCCCTGTGCGGCAATGGTAGCCTTGTACCAGTCACGGGCAGTCACGTCAAAATCCTCCGGCAGTACAAAACCGCTTGCAAAAAGAGTTGTTCTGTCCGGTATTACAACATAGTAGTCAATAACGTATTCCGTAACCTTCTGAGCAAGGAAGTTTTCAATCTCTTCGTCGGAGAGCCTGTTAAGGTCATCGTTATACTGAATTGAGTCACCGAAATATGCAAGAGTACTTTCCTGCTGCGTTACCCATAAATCAAATTCCTGGGATTTTGAAGAAAGTGTTGCAGAAATTTCCTTGTTGATTCGTTCGTCGATAGTTGATTTGATTACAAAAAAGGAGCTTGTGGCAACGAACATGATGGTTACTGTGATAATTAAAATCATGCAGAATACAAGCTTTTTCTGAAACGGCTGTTTCTTTTTCTGAGTCATATTTTCCTCCTCTTAAACACAATGCTGTATTAGAAATATTTGAAAAGCATTAAAAGAATACATATAAGTGCAGCACTGCTTTATTTGCTGTGTTAATATTATACAACATTTGTTTACATTTTTCAACATTTTTTGATAATTTAATTCATTAAACAAAAAATGCACAAAAAAACGACTTTTTGAGATAAAAAAATAAAATTGCTTTACTTTTGCGGGTATATGTGCTATAATAGATTTAACTATTAATAAAAAGCGACTAAATCTGCAAACAAAATGCGGTCGAAACTGTAAGAGCGCACATATATGCAGAGAAATAAAATCTGGAGGATTTAAACATGAAGCACAATGATTTTGAGTTTGACAGCTATTTCAAAAACTATCCGGACTGTAACGGATATTTCGGCAAATACGGCGGTTCGTATATTCCTGATGACTTACAGAAGGCAATGGACGAGATAACTGAAGCATATTATACTATCTGCAAGTCCAGCAAGTTTATAGGTGAACTTCGCAGAATACGCAGAGAATTTCAGGGCAGACCAACCCCTGTTTCACACCTTGAAAGACTTTCCAACAGTCTGGGAAATGTACAGCTTTACGTAAAGAGAGAGGATCTCAACCACACAGGCGCTCACAAGCTCAACCACTGCATGGGTGAGGCACTTCTTGCAAAGTATATGGGCAAGAAAAAGGTTATTGCTGAGACCGGTGCAGGACAGCATGGTGTGGCACTTGCAAC
>CAMCMW010000391.1 GCA_945876155.1 uncultured Ruminococcus sp.
TGTTCCTCTTTTCTGGAATCTTGCCTTGTAGTCGATGTTCTTTTCAGTGGTTTCCGCAATGAGTGCCATTGTGCTTACTGCTTCAACAGGATATTCACCGGCTGCGGTTTCTCCGGAAAGCATGATAGCGCTTGTACCGTCGTAGATAGCGTTGGCAACGTCTGTTATCTCAGCACGGGTAGGTCTTGGACTGGAAATCATTGACTCCAGCATCTGTGTTGCGGTAATGACCTGTTTTCCGGCATTATAGCCCTTGTGGATAAGCTCTTTCTGGATTGCCGGAATCTGCTCGAAGGGTATCTCAACACCCATATCGCCTCTTGCCACCATGATACCGTCTGCCGCCTCAAGAATCTCGTCGATGTTTTCAACGCCCTCAAGGTTTTCGATTTTAGCGATAATTCTCACATTGAACCAGCCTAAACTCTGGGTGTATCTTCTCAGGTAGTTGATGTCAGCGGCTGTTCTTACAAAGCTTGCGGCGATAAAGTCATACTTCATCTTTGCACCGAATTCAAGGTCACTCATGTCTGCGTCGCTGAGATAAGGCATTGAAAGCTTTACCCCCGGAACGTTTATACCCTTGTTGTTGGAGAGTTTGCCACCATGGATTACACGGCAGACTATCTCAGTTGCAGTAACCTTTTCAGCCAGCAGTTCGATAACGCCGTCGTTGATAAGTATGCGTGTACCCACTGTAACGTCTTCCGGCAGCTTTTTGAATGTAACACTGCCTATCTTGTCAGTGCAGAGACAGTCCTCAGTAGTGAGGGTATAGATATCACCGTTTTTGATTTCCACCGGCTTGTCGTCAACAAACTTTCCCAGTCTGACTTCAGGGCCCTTGGTGTCCATCATAGCGGCAATCGGAAGATTAAGTTCCGCCGCCACTCGTCTTACCATTTCCAGACATTCCTGATGATAGGCATAGTCACCGTGAGAGAAGTTGAAACGGGCAACATTCATGCCGTGTTCCATAAGCTTTTTAAGCATTTCTTCCGTTTTGGTTGCCGGACCGATAGTGCAGACAATTTTGGTCTTTCTCATACATATTCCTCCTGAAATAATGTTCCTTTTTTCCCTTTTGCTGCTGATTCTCTCATATCATCGGAACAGCACCGACAATATAAAGAGATGGTATATCCTTATATTTGGACGGAAGCGTGTCATATAAACCAGTTCCCGTCGGAATAAGAAATCTTATCTGAAATCCGTTTTCTTCAAGCTCTGAAATAAGCTGTCCGGAAGTCCACATTGCCTCGTATGCCGGGTATTTTTCCCAGCCGTCCACGGCACGTATCTTTATGCCTGTAACCGGGTCTTTTCCGCTGAAAAGCAGCAGTCCTCCGGGTTTTAGCATACTTTTTGCCTTTTTATATAAAGCAGTCCTGTCTTTGTAATTGAAGTGGCTGATATAGTCAAAGCCGGTTATCAGGTCAAACTGTCCGTCTGTACTCTGTGAGATGTCGGAAGTTGAGATTGCGGCGGTGTTGAAATAGTTTTTGATGATAGCGGCGGAGGCAGTCTTTTCCAGTGACTTTACACAGAGATTTGTGCAGTCCTCATCATCTGCTCGTTTTTTCAGAATATATCCGACTATCTCGTCAGGGGTACGGGCAAAACTGATACCCGCATTTTCTAGCCTTTTTGTCAGTACTGAATACTTCTCAGCGCCGCCCGGAATAGCGTTTTCAATTCCCGATTCCACCGCTGAAATGATTCTTCCGGTTGCAAGTTCCTCAGCCTTTGCCGCCGCAACACTGCGGAATCCGGCATTTTTCAGTGCGTGGAAAGCCTCGCTGTTCATTGCGGTGTAGCTGTGGATACCGCAGTCGTTCAAAAATCTCAGGTCGTCGATGTACTGTTCGTCCAGTCCTTCAAAAGGATTCTGACCGGTAATGAAAATCATACCAGATTTAAGGAAAGCCTTTTCCGGAACTGCCGCTGTTTCACCGCAGTAAACGAAGTATCTTCCGCTGTCGCCCGACTTGTCACCGTATTCTATTTTGTATATACTGTTCTTGCAGAGATTTCTGTAGATTATCTCAGCATATTTTTCAGTACCGTAAAAGTCGATACCGATTTCCTCATAGGCATTGAAATATGAAAGCTCACGGCTGACTGCTTTCATGCACACCTTTTCAAGGTCATGGAGTTTCTGTTCACGCTCCTCACCGGACGTTTTTTTTACTGCCTCCAGTCTCTCCGGCATATTCACAAGGGAGTCGATTTCCGCCTCACGGCAGCCTTTTGGACAGTCTTTAAGACGAGCGCCTGGAGCAATGTGGAGGACGTAATCCTCTGTGCGTTCGCTGTAGCGTACAAGAGCGCCGTCGATTTTTTCCAGCTGGTTTGAATTGAGAGTGGAGCGCAGTCTTACTGTGTCAAGCTCCTTTTTCATGGCTGGAATTGGTGCAGTATCCTTTTTTCGTGCGGTAATTTCAGCGGCAAGGGCGTCCTCAAGCCGTCTGCAATGCTCGAAAAGTTCATCAAAACACTCTGTTACCTGCCTGTTAAATTCATTCTGATTCTGTCCGAAAGCGTTGATATTATCCAGTGCGTCCGGATACTTTTTGGTAAATTTTTTCTGTAGGGCTGACATTTCGTCAGATTCATCGGGGGTGTATGCGGCAATGGTTTTTCTGAGGTCTTCTGTTCCTTTCATTTTATTCACCTTCTGCAAAATGTCTGTTGTTATATTAAACTCCAAATTAATTTGGAGTTTAATATTTGCCGATACGCACGTAGCGAACATAGTGAGCGAATGTGCGAGGCATTTAAA
>CAMCMW010000392.1 GCA_945876155.1 uncultured Ruminococcus sp.
GTACTCCAGCACGTCAGTAACGTTTCTCTTGGACAGAACAAGGGGTTCTTCCGCTTTGTTTGCCTTGTGATCCTCAACCATTGCCGAAATCTGTTCATGGACGGTCTGCACAACCTCAAAGCTGCATTCCTCTGAAACAGCCTCTTCAAGAATCGAATTGAAAATCTCTTTCTGTGCCTGCGCCGGCATTGGTATGTCAGAATTGAAAATTTCAGCCACAAATTCTTCGTGATTGTCGGAACTGTCCTTTGAGTAGTAAAGGGCATTGTAAATGTTCGACTGACGGTAGTCAAATGCCGGAAACATAAAGCCGATTTCTGGGTTGCTGATTATCCAGTCGGTCTTGATGTTCTTAAACTCGTTTTCATTGACTGAATAGCTCAGAGCCGGCTTTGTCATTTTGACCGGACAGATACTGCAAAGCACATACTTGAACACTTCTGCCGAATCCTCCAGCTTTACCTCGTCTTTGGAATAGGACGGGACGTCATAGCTGTCAAGGGTAAGCAGTATCAGATATTTTCCCTCAATTACAAGTGAACGGATAATTTTCTGATAAAGCTCCGCCACAGACTCGTCGTCGTCAAGTTCAGAGTCTTTCAGTTTCATGAGCAGATTGTGTTCGTCACTGTCTATTACCTGCTCATTGGTAAACTCAATGTCAATGAGATTTTTTCCAAGAGTGCCGGAGAGAGTCTTTTTGATTATTGCAAGAATTTCTTCGGACTCGTCCTTTGGCATAGTACCGAAAAACTGGTTGAAATCCGAAATGATATCCTTGTTCTCGTTCACATAACAGCCTCTTATGCACTTGATATTTGTCTTGTCAATATTAAAGCGTCTGCGTATTTCTGCAACTTCTTTTTCTGTCATTGTTTTCACTCCATAAGTTCGTAAATTTTCTGTTTCTTCTTCATCAGTTCGTCAAAGCGGTTTATGTATTCATAAGGAAACTTGTAGTTGTGAATCCTTGTTATTTTGCCGTCCGGCTGGACTATTTTCGTTGACGCTGCACAGCCTGCGCCGAGTATTGTCTGAGTCTCGTCCATTATGAAAATGTTGTAGAGACTTTCTCTGCCTTTCTTTGCAAAACCAATGTTTTCAAGGTTTTCCACCGTGTTTTTCTGACGATAAAGGTAATAGGGGAGATAGCCGTTTTCCGGCAGTCTTTTAATACTCTCATCAAGCATTTCAGCCGCAGGAGCCTCAGCAAACTTAGCCTGATTTTTCTCGTAAAGACTTGCCGAACGCTTTATTGTAAGAGTGTGGACGGTAATGCTTTCCGGGTCAAGGCTGAGAATACGGTCAAGGGTATTGTGAAAGCTTTCGGGGGTATCTCCGGGCAGTCCGGCAATCAAATCCATGTTGATGTTGTCAAAGCCTTCTTCTCTTGCGGTAAGAAAGGCGTTAATGGTGTCTTCGGCGGTGTGGTTTCTGCCGATTATTTTCAGTACCTCATTGTTCAAAGTCTGGGGATTTACGGAAATTCTGTCCGCACCGGCAGCTTTGATAACTCTCAGCTTTTCCCGTGTGATAGTGTCTGCACGTCCAGCCTCAACGTTGTATTCCCTTACAGCTGACATATCAATATTTTCAGCAAGAGCGTCTGTTACCTGTTTAAGCTGTTCTGCAGTAATTGACGTAGGCGTACCTCCGCCGATATAGACTGTATCAATTTTAAGTTCAAGGTCTTTTATGACTTTGCCTGTTATGGCGATTTCACGGCAGAGATAGTCAATATAATCGGGTATCAGCTTGTATGCGCTGTCCATTGAATGGGAAACGAAAGAGCAGTAGCTGCATCTTGTAGGGCAAAATGGGATTGAAATGTAAAGGCTGACTGTTTTCTGCGAGTAGCCGCCGATAAGGGGTATCTGGTTTACAGCAGTCATGTAGGCAAGTTCAAGGCGCTTGTCGGACACCATGAACCTGTCTTTCAGCGCCCTGAAGGACTGTTCCTTGTCCATTCCGGAATTTATCAGGTCAGCCATTCTCTTGACAGGGCGAATACCCGTCATAAGTCCCCAGGGGGGAGTAATTCCGGTGAGGGACTGCAAACACAGGTAGACAAGGCGGCAAAGCTCATGCTCACAGTTCTGTCTGTCCGCAAGGGCATTTTCAAGATGTGCGGCTTTGCGTTTGTATCTGTTTTCAATGCGGCAGTAGGCGTATAAATATGTGTACTTCTTTCCGGTTTTAAGCCGTGTCATTACCATGTCACCGTCAGTATCGGTTATATCATAATGAAATGTGAACCGTGATGGTACAAAAAGCTTGACTGTTGCCTCGGTCTCATATTTAAAATCGTTTCCGCTAAATAAGATCTTCATAGGGATTTTCCTTCATGTATGGATTGTTTCGCTTTTCAAAGGCGAGAGTTGAGGATTCATTGTGACCGGGGTAAACCTTTAAATCTTCCTCGATTTTGGCAAGTCTGAGGAGTGACTGGTGCATTTCAACCGGACTTCCTCCCGGAAAATCAGTTCTGCCCATGGAAAGCGCAAAAAGTGTATCACCAGTGAAAACGCAGTCACCACAGAAATAGCATATACCGCCTTTTGTGTGACCGGGGGTGTTGATAACGCTGATAGTCAGCTCGTCCAGTTCAATTTTGTCGCCCTCTTCTAAAGTGTTGAATTTGTCGACCGATTCAAAGGGTGCGTCACTTATATAGTCGGCGAGAGAGTCGATTCTTCTTGTGAGCATATGTGCGTCATTGCTGTGGATATACACATCTGCACCAGTGTCTTTTACAGCCTGCGCAACACCGCCGAA
>CAMCMW010000393.1 GCA_945876155.1 uncultured Ruminococcus sp.
TTCGGAGTGGCAGTCATGACTGACGAGGGCTTTCAGACCATGGGAGACAGCCATATCCACTACAGCTATTCCTGGAAATATGATACGCCACCCGCAGACCCCAACGGCAAAGAAGCAAAGGACATGGCAGAGGAGTTCATGGAATCCCTGAGTACAAAAGCAGCCCTGACCAGTTTTATTCCACGCTGTTCGTCCAATGCCATGAATTTTGCAGGTGACGATCTGGGTGGGGATCGGGTAATGATTCTGACCATGATGTATGTTCTCATCGTTATCATAGCCTTTGTTTTTGCAATCACTACAAGCAATACCATAAGCCGTGAATCCAATGTTATCGGAACGCTGAGAGCGTCGGGCTATACAAAGGCGGAACTGATACGCCACTATATGGCAGCACCTGTGATAGTACTTCTGATTGCTGCTGTAGTGGGAAATGTTCTCGGATATACACTGCTCAAAAATATCATGGCTGACCAGTATCTTGGAAGCTACAGTCTGGTTTCATACAAAACCTTATGGAACGCTACTGCATTTGTGGAAACTACTTTAGTCCCGACTGCAATAATGATGCTGATAAACTTTGTCATGCTGGCGAGAATGTTGAGTCTTTCTCCGCTGAAATTTATCCGCCGTGACCTGAAACGCCGTCAGAAGAAAAAAGCTTTTAAGCTGAATACAAAAATTGGAATTATGACACGTTTCAAGCTGAGAGTTATTTTTCAGAATATCCCGAATTATATTACCATTTTTGTTGGTGTACTGTTTGCAGGATTTATCCTTGTTTTCGGAACTATGTTTACGCCTCTTCTCGATTATGTGGAGGAAGAAACGATTTCCAGTATGATTGCATCACACCAGTACATTCTGAAAGTGCCGGCAGAGACGGAAACTGCAGACGCTGAAAAATACTGTATCGGCAGTCTGAAAACAACAGGCGATGATTTCACCGAAAATATATCGGTATACGGTATATCTGATGGCAACAGATATATAGACTGCAATCTCACCGGAGAAAATATATATATTTCAAGCGCTTACTCTGATAAATATGGTCTGAACACGGGTGATACAATCACGCTGAAAGAGGAGTTCGGTGATAAGAAACATACCCTTAATGTGGACGGTATTTATGATAACCCGACCACTCTTGCTGTATTTGTCAGCAGAGAACAATTCAACGAAATGTTTGAAAAGGAAAGCGATTATTACAGCGGCTACCTGTCCAATGAGGGAATAGAGGATATTGACGAAAGTCTGATTGCAGCGGAAATTACTAAAGACGATTATACCAAATCCTCACGGCAGCTGAAACAGTCCATGGGAAGTATGATGAGCATATTCTGGGTGCTTGGCGTGGCAGTGTTCATGCTTGTGATTTACTTGCTTGCGAAAATAATTATTGAAAAGAATGCTCAGTCCATTTCCATTGCAAAGATACTGGGCTATGAAAAGCGTGAAATCAACCGGATATATATTCACACCACTACCATAGTTACAATAGTTTCGCTGATTGCTGTTCTGCCAATTATTCATATGCTTTTGAACTGGGTATGGCATGCGATGATGTCAGGATATACGGGCTGGATTCCGTGTGTTGTGCAGTGGAGTACATATTTCAAAGTAGTTGTAATGGGAATTGTCACTTATGCTGTGGTTGCGGTACTGCTTATGAAACAGACCAATAAAGTTCCAATGGCTGATGCTTTGAAAAATGTGGAGTAATTTATATTGTACGTGCAGCTGCGGTTGTGGCTGCACGTACATCTGCTTTGGTAATAACCGCTGTATTAATAAAAGTTTAAAATAATTTGAATCAGACTTGACAATTTCCAATTTTTATGATAATATTTGTGTAAAGCCGAGTTGGCTTTATATTTATGAATGCTAGTTAGCTTTAACTAACTAATGCAAAATATATGCTAAATTTGCCTGCTTGGTTATAACAACATATTTTTTTGTGTGTAAGTTAGCATACGCTAATTCTGTCTGAAATTCGGTTTTACCGGATTTTAAATATATTTAAAGGAGAAAGAATATGAAGAAATTCAAAAAAATTGTGTGTGTATCTGCATGCACAGCAACAATCCTGGGTGCAATTCCGTTTTCAGCAAATGCCGATGACAGTGTTGTCTATGGTACAATGAACATACCTTATGCTGACTTTTACAAAGCGGAAATTGCAGACAGCTCTAATGCCTATGAGGTAGATGCTGTTTCTTCGGCTACCACATCAAAGTGGAGCAAAAATGGAGAAGGTGAGCTTTTTGAAGGAACATACAATCAGGCTAATGAAGATGGTACAGGTACTATTCTTGGCGTGACATATCCAGTAGCCATAACACAGACTGAACTTGATTCACTTGGTGAAAACAACTACGGATTTACAGAACTTGATACTGTTCCTGCTGCCTATAAAAGAGTATCAGTTGCTGAAGGAGAAGCGTCATTTTCAGAAGTACAGGGTTCAGAGGCAACAGCACTTAGCGGAGTTACTGTTAATGTCAGCACCAATACTGCCTGGGGAGACTATCTCCTTACAACAGAAGGCACACCGGAAGATATGGATGCCATTTATGGCTGGATTCTGAACACAGCAAGCGGCGAAAGTTATGCAATGCGTCATGAAGAAAATATCTGGAGAGGTCAGCTTGCATGGTCGGCAGGATTTGTCACAACAGAGCCGCACGGAAATACTCTTAACTATGAAGATTATGCCGGAATAATGGGTGAAACCATTACAGAAATGGTTTACATTACAGAAAAAGGTTATTTGAC
>CAMCMW010000394.1 GCA_945876155.1 uncultured Ruminococcus sp.
GCATCCGGTCTCATCATAAATTTTTCTATTGCACTTTTTCACGTTTACACAGAATTTGGGATTGACTCGCCTTTGCTTAAAAGCACAGGGTTGAAAAAATATAATGATTGGCGTGCATTTCCAAAGCAGCATTAAATTTTTCATTTGCCATAAAAGCTCCTCCACTGCAAACAGGGACTGTCAGCACACTCTGACAATCCCTGTGTTTTTTATTCGAGTTTATTCTGCAACAACGCTGATTCTCTGCTGAATATGATTTCCTCTTACCATCTCATCAACCATTGCAATCGCATAATCTGCATAGCTGATAACGCTTTCGCCTCTGGAATTCAGAGCAAGCTCTTCACCGCCGAGAATATACTTGCCTGTTCTTGCACCTTCTGCCTGAAAGTCACCGGCAGGGCTGATAAATGTCCACTTGACATCATTTCTTGTTCTCAGTTCTTCAAGTGCTTTACCCTGTGCTGCGGCAAGTGGCTTGAATATATCAGGGAAGTCAGGACCGTCCATAACCTGAACCGTGTGTTCCGGATTTACATAAAGGCTTCCTGCACCGCCGACAACTAACAAGCGCACATCTGTTCCCGAAAGCAAATCGCACAGGTGTTTGAGTGATGTGGAATGCTGAGGCAGTACATCGGGTGTCCATGCACCAAATGCGTCAACAACAGCATCAAAGCCTTTCAAATCCTCTGCTGTAAGTTCAAACAAGTCCTTGATAATAACGTTCTTTGCGGCAGACTTGTTTTCTCCTCTTACAACTGCGGTAACGTCCAGACCTCTGTTTACAGCCTCTTTTGTGATAAGCTGTCCTGATTTTCCATTTGCACAAATAACTGCGATTTTCATAATGGTATTCCTCCTGAAAAATGACTAGTTTGGTTTGTTTTCCGGAAGATGTAAGCGCTTCATCTCTTTCCTTAAGTTTATGATAACACAGCTTTTAGACGTTGTAAAGCAGGCACTTTTTTGTGGTATAGTTACCTGGAGGTAACCTTTGCGCTGTTTCGGGAAAAATCCGCAAAAATTTTTTCTTGATTTTTACATCGGTATATGCTAAAATGTTTCTGAAAGCATATTACAGTCAATTTGATACTAACAGGAGGCTATCTTATGATAAATAAAACAGATCTGCCGGCTTGTCCCGTGGAAACAACACTTATGCTCATCGGAGATAAGTGGAAGGTGCTTATCCTGCGTGACCTGAGAAGCGGCACAAAGCGTTTCGGCGAACTGAAAAAATCAGTGACCGGTATTTCCCAAAAGGTTCTGACAGCCAATCTCCGCAATATGGAAGAAAACGGTCTGCTGACAAGAGAGGTTTTTCCGGAAGTGCCGCCGAGAGTGGAATATACACTGACGGAACTTGGTCACAGTATGGAACCGATACTGGATGCTATGGATAAATGGGGGACGGAATATAAGACAAACTATAAATAATTAATGGTTAGAAATGTTATATGTGATTCTTCAACAAGTACTCTTATTCTTTTGCTGAGTTTTTCATATGTTGTAGTAGGAGCCATAGTCTGACGGGTGTATTTTAAAGAGTGCCACTCCCCTGTTACAATCAACTGAGAGTGACACTCTTCTTTCAATATATAGAAAACAAAACGAAGCTGCTGCACTGCTTTGCTGGTGCAGCAGCCCTTTTCAGTTTAATTCAATAATATCAGTTCTTATCAGCCTTAAAAATATATCTGAGATAGTTGTAGAAATGAGGCTGAACACTTGAAGCGTCATGACCGCCTGTTGTGACATAATGCCAGACATGGTCAACACCGTTAGTTGTCAGAATGTTATGATATGCCGACGGCTGACTGCCTACTGTTCCGTCCTGTCCGCCGCCGGTAATCATAAGGAGATAGGGATTGTTATATGCAGGTTTCAGCTGACTTTCCTGAAGCTGTCCGGGATGCATACTCAGATCCGTTCCGGGAGTCAGACCAGGTGCAGGACAGGCAGCACCCACGTATGCAAACAGGTCTGAACGTGTAAGTCCTATAAAGAGTGATTCACGTCCTCCCATTGAGAAACCTGTTATAGCTGTATTTTCACGACCTGTTTTAACAGAAAAATTACTGTTTATATACGGCATAAGGTCTGTTACAAGGTCATTGATGAAGTTATCATAATTAAGGGAATTTGCAAGGTCAAGTCCGCTGCAAGACTCCTGGGTTTTGCTGGTGTAGATGTACGGGAATACAACAATCATTTTTTCAGCACGGTCGTCATAGTTGAGATTGCCAAGCATATTGCGCACCTGTCCCATTGCTGCCAGCGAATCCTCTGTTTCCCAGTATCCGTGCAAAGCGTACAGTACAGGATATGTTTCATTCGTATTATATCCCGGAGGAAGCAGAACGTTTACGTTAGTCATTCTCTCTCTTGTAGTGGAGTAATACTGGTATTTTGTCAATGTGCCGTATGTTACAAAATCATACTCCTCCGTACAGCCCTGCTCTGCGTATTCTGAAATATTGTTTCTTACATTTTCCATATATGCCACTGTGTCCACTTCTGTATTTGTCGGCGTTTCAGGTTCTTCCGGCTTGTTTAGAGGAAATTCTGTGATTTTTTTAAGGAGAAACTCCTGAATAAGCTGAATATCTGTACTGTCAGTAACAGTACTCTGGTCAACGTCAGCGGCAATCTGAACTGCCGTACTGCTGAATCCGTTTAAAACGCCTTTCTTCGCCATGCAAAGGTCATATACATCTACAACTCCGTCAAAATTCACGTCACCAGGAATAATA
>CAMCMW010000395.1 GCA_945876155.1 uncultured Ruminococcus sp.
TACGAAGACATTCTGCGGTATCCTCATTATTATCGTGATGTATGGGACGATTTTCATGAGCTATGCAATGACATAGAGAGCCATATTTACCCTTACTACTGTGTTGCTGATATAAATAAAGACAATAAATATGAAATGATACTGACTGCCGGTACTGATTCTTCTTCATACGTGAATCATGTTAGTATCGTTCTTCCTGACGGCAGCGTTAAAAGCTATGAGCCTTGCGGCGAGGTGAGTTTTTATGACAGCGGTGCATTGACGATTCGTGAAAGCGGTGCGTATGCTCCGGTGAATTACTACAATATAAAAGATGATTCTCACTGGGCTTCATGTCCTCAGAAACAGGAAGACTATACCTACATTAATTCAATATGGAACGAAAATGATACATCTGAAAATCGTGAATCATACAGTGGTGATGAGGCAGACAAGAAGATAGCTGAATTGTGTTCCGGTTCCCGTATCATTCCTGAGTTTAACAGTTATTCCCTTTATTATCCCGATGACTTTAAAGATTTGGTGGTTGTGGAAGATGTCAGTGATATTACTTATACATGGCAGAAGGCATATCTTGACACAATAAACGAAAACACTTCCTGTTCCGACCTGGAATACAGTCTTATTAATATTGATGATGACGATATACCGGAATTAGTAGTCGGTGATCCTGTAGACAGCCGTTCAGGCGGTTTGTATACTTTTTGTAATGGTGCAGCAGCGAAACTTACTGATTTGACTATGAGACAATATATGGATGGATATATTGATAAAAAAGGTGTATTCGGAGTAAAATGGTGGTGGCTTGAAGAAGAAGGAGCTTATTTTTATCAGATGAATAATGGAACGGCTGAATTGTCAGATTCATTAAAAATATCTCATTTATCAGATAATGATACTTACAACATAAACGATGAAACGGTAACTGAAGAGCAATATCAGAAAAAATATAAAGAATGTTCCGACAACTTTAAAGAAGTTACTTATGTAAGTTATGATGAAATTACAAAACAAATCAATAATTATTTGAAAGATGATTCAGAACAAAGCAGTAATGATACCGCAGAAAATACATGGCAGAAGGCATATATTTCAGAAATTGATAATTTTGTTAAAGAATTTGGTGTTAAGAATACTGACTGCAAGTACTCACTGATTTATATTGATGATGATGAAATACCAGAGCTTTACATATTCGATACAAAGTATGGACGCAGCAAAACATATACTTATTTTAATGGAAAATGCAGTATGATTTCAGAATCAGGGTCAATGAGAGCAAACAGCCTTAATGGCTATATTGAAAAAAGCGGAAAGTTTATAACATACGGCAGCGGCGGAATATATTATTGGGAATATGTGGTGAATCTGTTGTCAGATGGAAATGTTTCAGAATCAGAACGATTATCCTATGAAGAAGGGGTATATTATTGCAATGGTGATGAAATTTCCGAAGATGATTTTAACAAAAAGCTTGAATCATATACCAGTCAGTATACAGAAATTACTTATTTTACCTACGACGAAATTATTGAACAATTAAATAATGCGGAATAAATAATCGCATCAATATTCCAATTGCCGTAAGGCGTGGATATTGATGCGATTTTCTTTTTGAAAAATTATACGGTATTATTCATAGTCCTGAGGAAAACTATCCGGGGCATCCAATCTCTTGTAAAGAAATTATTGCTGTGATACAATGTATTTACAGTCAAATCCGACGCATAGACGTGGAATAAAGCCCTTATATTTTTACAATATAATTCCTGTAATATCAATTATTATCCTGACGCTGTGGAATGAGTCAGACTGATCTGAATTTCAGATTTATGCGCACAGCTACCCCGATGAAAATGGTTGTCAGCCGTTCGGGACATGGTTGCAGCAGAATGTCTGTAAAACGATAGCTTTACAGGCAAGTCCAGTTTATGTACGAGAGTACATGAGAGGAGAGGGAAACCCTCAAACGCAGCTGTGGTACTTATGCTGCTGCTCTGAAATGCACAGAACTTGCCGCTGCAATAAAAGACGCTCCTGTGGAGAATAATCCTCATACCGGCAGGCGGAACTGCAGGGTCACTGAGGAAAACCATTCAATGCAGTTTGCTTTGAAACGGATAAAACCGTGTATAAGACAAGTAGCTGGTGAAAGTAGGGATAGAGCAGTAGTTGCCTGCTAAGCAACGAAACTGAATGACTCCTGAAATTTGCGTGTAAGCAGTCACGCACAGGCTTTGAGAGAAATCTACGGTAAGCAGTTACGGGGTCGCTACCTGTGGCTCAGGCTTGTCGTTCTGTTGGCGGAATATCAGAGAAAGCAGCAAAGGCAGAGCGAAGGCTCAGCTGTGTGCATAAATGCGGAATTCAGAAAGGAAAGCAACTGTTGATTTTTAATAAATAAATATTTGCTTTTTAGTAAAAATACACGAAATTTGAAAAATTTATTTTTTTGTGATTTTTTTAAAGACTGATAGTTTTTTGTCTGATGATGTTGATATTCAAGCGGGACGAGGTAACTATAAAGGCAGACGTCCTTCGATTTGCTTTTTTATCTGGCGTGTGTTAGAATATTTGCGAAACGGACGTATACTGGAAGTATGAGAAAGGAGAAAAATTTATGTTAAAACATAAGCATTACATGGACATTCAGAATATGAATTTTGAGATAGGTGTTAAGTTTCACGAGGGTGATGATATTATCATTCAGGAAAAGGTAGATGGTGCAAACGCAAGCTTTCAGTACAACAGCGA
>CAMCMW010000396.1 GCA_945876155.1 uncultured Ruminococcus sp.
TGCACTCCCTGTCCGACCTTGACAAGCTGAAAATCAATTCGGAGAAATTTGAGCTTTGCGGATTTATTGAAAATGCAGTGGGAGAAATTGCGGCAGAACAGAACGACGTGCGTTTCAAAAAGCCAGCATTTACTGCTATGGTTTCTGCGGACAAAAACAGGCTTACGCAAATTACAGAAAACCTTATAAACAATGCAAGAAAGTACGCCAAAACTGATATTGACGTGTTTATCACTCAGTCAGACGGCAATGCTGAAATTCATTTTCGTGACTTCGGCAGGGGAATACCCGACGAGGATATGCCCTTTATTTTTGATAAATTCTACCGGGGCAAAAACTGCGGGAACGAGCAGGGTTCGGGGCTGGGACTTTACATTGTTAAATACATTGCGGAGCAGATGCACGGAAAGGTTATGCTGCATAATTATCCGGACGGTCTGGAGGCTGTTATCAGTATGCCGATAATTTCTCAGAATTCTTAATGACTTCTTAATATCTTTTCTGATATAATGGATTTATCATCAGAGAAAAGGAGCAAATCTATGAAAAATACAATTCTGTCGGCAAAGGGACTTTGCAAAAGCTTTGCCCACAACGGCGGTCAGATTCACATTCTCTCTCACGTTGATTTTGAACTTTACGAGGGGGATTTCACAGTTATTATGGGAGCTTCCGGTTCGGGAAAATCCACCCTGCTTTACGCTCTCAGCGGTATGGACAGGGCAACCGCAGGACAGGTAATGTACAATGGTTCAGACCTTGTGACAATGAGCGAAAAAGGTCTTGCAAAACTCAGACACACTGATTTCGGCTTTATCTTTCAGCAGATGCACCTTGTCAGCAATCTCACACTGTTTGAGAATATCGCTGTGCCGGGGTATCTCAACAAGGATAAATCTTCATCAGAAGTGAAAGAACGTGCTGAAAAGCTTATGGAGCAGATGAGTATTTCCCACATTAAAACACACCTGCCGTCACAGGTTTCAGGAGGTGAACAGCAGAGGTGCGCCATTGCAAGGGCGGTCATAAACAGTCCAAAGCTGCTGTTTGCGGACGAGCCGACCGGTGCGCTGAACCGAAAGAATACCACGGAGGTGCTTAATCTTCTGACGGAGCTTAACCAGTCGGGACAGAGCATTTTAATGGTGACTCACGATATGAGAGCCGCACTGAGAGCTAACCGTATCCTTTATATTGAGGACGGCAAAATAATCGGCGAACTGCCCCTGCCGCCTTATAATCCCGATGAGGAAAAAAGCCGTGAAACACAGGTAAATGCATGGCTTTCCTCTATGGAATGGTGAGGTGCGGACATGGAAATTCTGACCTTACTTAAAGCAAATATCCGCCGCAAAAAGGGAACATTCATAAGCATTATGCTGCTGACCATGATTATCGTGACTATCATCACGGCGGTTTTCAGCGTCCGTGACAATTATGACAATGCCCTTGACAATGCACTTGAATACGTTGACGGCGGCGAGATAAACGCATACATCAAAACAGACATTCTTACTGATGAACTGCGCAAATCTGTGGAAAACAGCAGTCTTGTGGAAAAAGTAGAGTATATTGATTCCATTGCAACAAATGGTGCAACTATCGGCGAAAATACTGACGGTAATTCATATTTTATGATGGAAATGACGGACAAAATCAAGCTGTTCAATTCCAGTGCTGATGGTTTTGAAGAGAGCATTCCTGAACTGAAAAGCGGCGAAATTTATCTGCCGCTGGGACTGAAAAACAGAATGGAATGCAACGTGGGGGACTCCGTTGAAATAGCACTGATTGGATATAAAAATGCATACTTTAAGATAAAGGGCTTTGTTCAGGAGCCGACCTGCGGTGCTATGCTGATGGGCATAAAACATGTGTTTATCAGCCATGAGGACTTTCAGAAATACTATGACCTGTGCAAGCCTCTTGAAACCGAGGATATGCATTGTGACTGCACCGTAATGCATATTCATCAGGCGGCTGATTCAGACCTTTCACCTGCAAAATTACAGCGTCAGCTGAACGTGGAAACAAAATTAGTTGACTACTCCACATTCACGCTGAATACAGCGCAGACCCTTAACTACACCACACTTCTGCCGGATATGCTTTTAGACGTTGTGCTTGTGTTTGCAATACTGCTTTTTGTCACCGTGCTTATAGTTATGAGCCACAGTATCGGTACGGAAATCGAGATAGACTACACAACCCTGGGTGTACTGAAATCACAGGGATTTACTAAAGGCAAGATAAGAACGGTCATAATGTTGCAGTACCTTTTAGCAGAGGTAATTGGCATAATTTTCGGCTGTTTTGCTGCGATACCGCTGGAAAGACTGATAAGCAGTATTTTCAGATTTGTCACCGCCGTTCTGCCGGACATTGGTATTTCAGTTTTCAAGACGCTGCTGTTTACCATAGTCATACTGATAGCATCAGTAATACTCATTTTCATCAAAACGGGTAAAATTGCAAAAATATCCCCCGTCAGAGCAATTTCCGGAGGACGTGAGGAGATTTATTTCAGCAGTCGTCTGAATGTACCCATAAGCAAAAAGCTTCTTTCTGCAAGTCTTTCGCTCAGACAGTTTACCTCTGCAAAAAAGAGGTATATCGGCGCTGTTTTTATCACGGCGATACTTACATTCTGTATGATAACCATAAATCTTGTGGGAAATATGTTTTCTTCACGAAATGCACTGCGCTTAATGGGACTTACTATTGCTGATATTAATGTTTATTTAGATAGA
>CAMCMW010000397.1 GCA_945876155.1 uncultured Ruminococcus sp.
AAAGTTTTATTGAAAGGCTGACCGTTTGACAGCACATGCTCAATAGGGATTTCACTGCATACTGCAAGCCGTTTTTTTATTTTCTCAAAAAGTTCTTTTCCAGCCTGACTGTTTACAGAAACGATTGAAGTTCCTTTTCCGTCGGTAAGCTTTTTATTGAAACGTTCAACGCCCCAGAAGTCCGCAAGAGTTATATCTCCCTGTCTGGGCAGCTTTGAAAATTCACAGTTTCCGCAGTGCTCCCTTGTGGAAAGACATGGCAGAAAAGCCTTGTAATATGGGTCAGTAAGACGTGATGCTCTTTTTATACTTCCGTTCTTATATTTCACTGTCATTTCAGTGGACCAGCCGAAATGATCCTCTTCACGAAAACCTATAAATTCAACCTGGCTGCGGTCATAGCATTCGTCTATATATTTCTGAAACACTCCCGGTGAAGGACTTCCATGACACATAAGGTCAATTGTATATAGCTTATTTGTCGGAGTATTTTGCAGTGCGGCATAAAGACCGGCAACCTGACATGGACAGCCGCAGAAAAGCACCGGTATATTTTTATTAAGAAGTTTTTTTATCTGAGAATAAACATTTCCGGTATCGCTCTGAACGTATTTGGATTTTCTCAGCATATCAAGTTTCTCAGCGGAATCAACAATTATGTGTTTTACGACAAAACCGTCCGTCATTGCCGCACCGCATACTCTCCCTCCGACGCTTAATATTTCCTCGGCAACAAGTGAGAAAATTCCGCCGGAAGAACTGTTTTCCCTGACCTGCTCATCAGTATAAGCCCCATAGCATACAGGTCTGGGAGCATTTTTATAAACCGGATTCAAAGACGGACAAATTTTACGGCACACTCCGCATTCAGTGCATTTACCGCTGTCAACCACCGGCGACAGGAATCCTTCATCATCATACTCCATGGAAATTGCCGAAACAGGGCATACATTAAAACACGCACCGCAGCCAGAACAGTATTCTCGTTTCAGACATTCAATAGTTTTCAGAACATCATTTTTCAGCTTGTCTGCCGGATTTTTTTCCGCTGAAAGCTGAATATCAGCACTTCCGTTTTTTATCTTTTTCAATATAGACTTGATTTTCATATTCCCAGATAATTCCTCCAGAATTTTTCAGATGTCATTTCAGCAAATTTTTCCCTGTACTGCCTTTCTACTTTATTGTGATTTCTTTTATAGCTATTCATAACTCTGCGGTAACGCTTTAAAAGTGCAAAGCATTTTTTCCTTGAAATAGTTCTCAGACAACCCGTATTATCGTTTCTGTTTACGGCAATCAGTTTTTTGCGCAGAAAGTTTTTCCCCGGCACAAAAAACCAGTCAAAGGCGATTACAGACGGCGTGTTCCTTAGAAGAAATCCCGGAAGAAGATGACCGTTTATTGTGACAACATATATCAGTTTCTGAATTATATTCAATCTTTTGTATTCGTAGGGGTCCTGTGAGGAATTATACCCCTCAATTGAGGAAACAGGCACAAGCTTTTCATTTTTTGCCGAATGTTCTTTCAGTGACTGTTCCCCGTTTAATTTTTCAAGAAATTCCGGTCCTTTCAGAAAATCCCCAACAGAATCAAGGAGTTGTTCCGCATTGCTGTATGCAAATTCAGTCAGGTTATGCCAGAAAAGGGTGCGTATACGGTCGATGAAACTTATATCACTGCATATTCCGCTTGTCGCCGAAATAATAAAGCTGTTTCTGTGTACCTGGTAAAGTTCCATTGCCGCATTGAATTTTCCGGCAAATCCTACGTGCCATATACATATCCCGTTAAGGGTGAGAAATTCAGCTTTGTTTCTCAGACTGAATTCAACATCATCTCCCCTTACAAACACCGGAAGAGGCAGACCGTTTTCCTTCATTTTTTTTGCCGGAATACAGCAGTACCACCAGCCTGCATAGGCATTTTCAATATTTTCCTGCGGCACAAATTCATTTGTAATCAGACTTGAAAGCTGACGCATATCAAGACGTGGTTTAAGCGGACCGTATGAGGCGTCCTTTTTATGCACATATCCAATATCCTCATACTGTCTTTCTCGTATATCATAATCAAACATTGCTCCGCTTAAAAAACGTCCGCTGAACTCGTCCTTTAAAATTCTCAGAAGATAAAAGGTACGGAAAATACTCTCAGCTATTATCATAACGTCGTCGTCCATCAGCAGAATGTGAGTCGGTTCTTTTTCAAGTGAAAGCGCCTCTATCATTCCCCTTGTAAAGCCGCCCGCACCGCCTGTATTTTTATTGGGATAAACCTTTAAACCCTCACAGTTCAGTTTTTCAGGGTCAAGAGCTCGTTCGTTGTCGATTATATGCACAAAAATACTGTCTTTCAGCTCACTGTTATTAAGAACATATTCCTTGAGCATTTTAATATTATTCTTTATAAACTCCTGTTTTTTAAATGTCGTTGTAACAATGGATATTCTGACGTCATGTACATTGCTTTCTTCAACCAGTGCCGAATACCAGCCGCCGTATATTTCAAGGTTTTCAAGAGAAGTTATACAGAATCCGAAAAGCGGATTGCTGCTTTCCGGAATGTCTATGGTGATTTCAGATACTTTCTCAGCTGTATGTACTTCCGTTTTCACAAGCCTTAAATTACAGTTGGAAGATATTCTGTAAATATCATAAAATTCAACTGACAGCTTTCCCTTTACAACAAGATGAAGTCTGAATGACTGCACATTCGTAAACCTTTTCCA
>CAMCMW010000398.1 GCA_945876155.1 uncultured Ruminococcus sp.
TGATAGCGATTCTGTCGATTTCAGCACAAAGCTGATCCATTTCAGCCTGAAGAGCAGCTCTGTCAACACCAGCATTCTGCTTACCATCTGCTACACCATATGCACCTTTAGAAGTCAGACCGCTGTCTTCATTGATACCGTTAGCTGACTTTTCAGCAAGTTCAACCATTCTGTTGAGCATATCGTGAATTTCAGTCATATAGCCTTCAGCCGTCTGAACCAGTGAGATACCGTCTTCACAGTTGTCAGATGCTGTACCGAGAGCCTTGATCTGAGCCTTCATCTTTTCAGAAATTGCAAGACCTGAAGCGTCATCGCCTGCACGGTTGATTTTGAAACCAGAAGCGAGCTTTTCAAGTGACTTGGAATTTGTCTTGCTGTTTTTACCTAAATTTCTGTTGGCGTTAATAGCGCCCATATTAGTTCTTACTACCATTCCCATAACAATACCTCCATGTTATAAATTAAATTCAGAAACTTCCCTGTTTCCGTTTATTTTATGAGAAAATTTTGAACTCAAACCGTATGCCACTTCAGAGGGCCCTTTCCGTTGTGAGCAATCGGTTTTTGTTGCTTACACTATATATATCGGTAATTAACCTGAAAAGTTAACAGCAAATATTATACAACTTTATTAATGCTTTTTTGTTGATTTTAACTAAAAAGTAATCATTTCACCAAGCATAGGACTTGAAATAAAGGTTTTTTCGCCTTTTCTGGAGATTCTGCAGTCCTTTAATTCCATGTCAAGGACATAAGTACTGCCGCAGACATTGATATTCATAATCGGAAATACATTATCGCATTTCAAACCGCACTTTTCCGTATTGCTTTGAATCATCTGCTCCATATCAGCAATTTCCTTTTCAAGCTTTTTGTACTGCATATCATCAATCTGATACTGGAAAATAAGTTTTTTCAGCAGTTCCTTGCGCTCCGGAGTAATCTTCTCCATGTTGCCCTGAATGTACTTGATATCCTGTGCAGTTTTATGCAGCTTGGCTTCTGTCACCTCAAACTCCTGTTTCAGTCCCTTCAGCTGTTCAACCATGTGCGGTATTACTCCAAGGACAATTTCAGTTTTAAGGTTTGTATTTGCAGCTGTACCGATAGTAACTGCCTCAATTGTCTTGCCTGCAATCAGCTTTCCGCCTGTTACTGAACCTTTTTTGCCTTTGACTACTATATTCTCATCTGTAGAAAGGGTACTGTACATTATCTGATCTGCTTCAATGCCTTCTTTTGCATAAACACTGCAGTTTTCAAGATACTTGCATTTCAGAGTTCCCTCAACCTCAATAACGCCTTTATTACCACCGGTCATTCCACGGTCAATGGTCAGATTTCCTCCGGCTATAACTGTTGCACCTTCCACTGTACCGGTAATTTTAATATCACCGTCAGCTTTTACGGTATATCCTTCACGGACATCACCTTTAATCAGTACATCGCCGACAAAATCTATATTTCCCACAGCATTATCCACATCATTGTTAATGGTCAGCAGATTTCTTACATGGAATTTATTATCCTCAAAAACAAGTTCACCGTCAATTTTGGCAAAAAGCAGTGTTTTATCCTCGTTGAATTCAGTGTTTTTACCTGCCGGAACAACGGGATATCTTCCCTCTCTGCCTATTATGGTGTCACCAGTAACTGTCATTCCGTCAGATGCACCAGTAGGGAGGGTAATTTCGCAGATTGTGTCACCCTTATGTATACTCTGAATCATGTTCAGTTCCTTGTAGTTTACATTTCCGTGATTATCCTCTTTGATGTTGACCTGTTTTTTAGCAGTGGAGAACAGATTTTTCACCGTACCGTTTTTACCGTTTACAGCCTCAGTACCCTCGGCAATCTGGATAATTTTAAAGTAAAGCTTATCCGAAATGATCTTGTCTGTCAGTTTGCTGTTAATGCCGTGTTTGACAGACATAGAGTCCATACGGAATTTAAGAGTATCATAGGAAATATCTTCACCGCCGAAAAACGGAGGAAGAACCATTGCCCAGAGTCTGACTTTGTTTTTGGTCATGTAAAGAACAGGCTCAGCATTGACTGGTTTGCAGGGTTCTGCTTTTTTATTCTTCTCATCTTCATTTTCAGCAGCAAGCTTTTGATTTTTTATCTTTGTTACAAGAGTATCACATTGTTTCTGTATATCACGGATAAATTTAATCAGCTCTGCCTCTGTTTTATTTGGATTGTCCGAACCCGATTCGACTGCCTTTTTCTTTGCATCAGCAATTATTTTCTCAATAAATTCCAAAGGCTCAAATGAATCATTTCTGCCTGTTTCCGTCTGATAAATTCCCCATAATTGGTGCATAGGGGTATTTTCCTTAACATAGGTTTCTTCATTCAACCCATAGCTTTCACTGATATTTTTCGGCTCAGATGGTTCTTTTGTTACTTCTTCTTTTTCCTGAATCTTTATTTCAGGTACATCATCTTCTTTTGTTACTTCTTTTTTCTTTTTAAATTTGTCAAAAATACCCATAAAAATTCATCCCCTTTTATTAAAGGTTGTTTCTGTTATTAAGAAATTCTCTTTGTTTTTTAAACAAGAACGAACACAATAAATCAGCGTCCTCGGATTTACTATAGACAAACTCACAGCCATATTTATAAATCCCGTCTTTAACGTCAATCATTCTCAGTATCTGGCACTGGAAAGTTGAATTTTTTCTTTTATTCAGATTAAGTTCAATTG
>CAMCMW010000399.1 GCA_945876155.1 uncultured Ruminococcus sp.
TGAATACTTCAATATTTTTCTTGAAGAGAGAAACAAATATGTTGTGAAATATCTTGACATTTTAAAAAAGATGTCGTCTGATCTTGCCGAGGATTTGCAGGAACATCGTGTATATATAGATGAAAATCAGATTTTTATGAATGTTCTGTCTGAATCAGAACTTGGCAATAAGCTTAGCAGTGCAATCGGCAAGGTTGTTGCGAAAATGGGAAAAAGCACAAATTCTGCCATTAACAGGTATTATAATTATTATTATGATCATGAAAAGCAGGAGCGTTTTGACATGGAAAACAGTACTGCTGAAAAGGCAGTTATTTATAATGCTATTGTAGGACCGCTCAACAAATGCTTTTTAAAAATAGTAGACAGCGCCTATGGTGATAAGTACTATAACAGTGATGCAAACGGTGATGGAAACACGATTCACATTGCGCAGAAATGTTCAAAGAAACTTTTTGCAAGAAGTGAAATACAGGAAGCACTGTCAAGTCAATTGTGGGTTGATGTTTTCAGATTTTTCAAAATCAAAAGGGAATTATATCAGAACAATTCAATCTGCGATTATGAAATAATAACTGCTGAGGAATCAGACCGTGCTGATTCACTCTATAACCTCTACACAAGCAAGGAAATTGTTGAGGAAGATAATAAGAAAATGATGGCAGAGGCTTTAGTATGTAATCCCTCAGCACAAAAGTATTATTTTCCGATTCTTGACAAGTACTATGATGAAGACGGAGAACTGCAGCGTCTTGCAGAGCTGATGACAGTTGATGTCACTTCAATAATTGAGGATAAGCTTCTGGAAATCTATAACAACGGAAATATTGGTACACTTGAATCTACTCTTGAGTTAAAGCAGACTATTATTGACGAACAGAAAAAATATGCTCTTGAAACTTCAAAAGCACTTGACAATGCTGTTTACCGTCAGTACTTCCTTGAACTTTCACGTAAAGCAGATGAAATGGATAAAGATGAAGTATTATCACAGTGGCAGTCAATTAAGGAAGGAAATAATATTTTTGTTGAGGATAAAGGAGGATATATTTCAGATGAGGACTGCATACTTATTTTAAGCAGAAAATTCAGAAAACTCCACGCCTCAGACTATCATAGTGTAATTAGTAGTCTCGGACTGACGGATGATACAAGCGAGGGTGATAAAAACTATGCTTTCTATCAGGAAGGCGAAAGCTATATCAGCTTTGAAAATGAATGTGAAAAAGCAACTGGTTTTACAATTGAAAGAGATACTGATCTGAGCATTCAGAATTACAGTAAAGACATACTTGCATCTGGTGAAGTAATGCTTGGCTATTTCCATTATACAAGAACTATGGATGTAATTAGTGATGGAAAGTCAATGATTATTACAAATAAGCGAATCTACACAAAAAAGGAACTGTTTACAGATTTTTCAGAAATATCTGAATGTAAGCCGGTAAAAAAGCTGTTACTGAATTATCTGATTTTTGAAAAAAATGACGGTACAAAGATACAGCTTCCCGTCAGCAAAGAGATAATTTTATCGGCAGCTGATATGATAAACAGATTGCTTGCAGCACTTAAAGGAACTGAGTACGTGGCTAATTCAGTAGAAATAAGCAGTTCCAAAGCTATGGAAAATGCTAAAAACACAGTATTTGGTGCGGCAAATTCAGCTAAAAAGGGATTGGGTTCTCTTTTTGGAAAATTCGGTTCAAAATCGTCTGCGGACAGTTGGGTATGCAGCAACTGTGGTTCATCAGGCAAAGGTGCATTCTGCGCTAATTGTGGAAATAAACGCCCTGAATAAATCATTGTATCATCTTCAGAACTCATATATATTGTAACAAACCGATTTTTCATCTTAAATCATGCTTTGTCACTAAAATCCTTCAAGATTGGCAGAAAGCCTGTTGACAAACAAGTAAATAAGCGGACGGTATTTCATATAAATGAAGTGCTGTCCGCTATTTTTATGCTTAAACCCCATATCGTACTACGCTTCTCAGTAATGAGGAGCATTTTTTCAGAAATAATACAGTGCAAAGAACTACGCAGGAGTACACTATTTTGGTGAGATAGTACCTTTTAACCTGAATGCTCATCAGTACAGCGATGCAAAACCGGTTTATCTTTCATTCAGGCAGTCAAATGCCAAGAAGTCTGCAGAGGCTAATGTTCCGGGCGTAATCGCAACAAATATTACATACGGAATTGCAGCACTTTCAGGCGGTGTGGGACTTGTTGCCGGAATGGGTATTATGGGACTTATCAGACGCAGAAAGAAAAAAGAAGAGCAATAATTTAAAGTTGAATACCGCACGTGGGTTATGCAATCCCTGTGTGGCACAGCGGTAAAGGAGGAAAGTTTATATGGAAAGAAAGTTATTTAAAGCAATATGGATGTTTATTTCTAGCCAGATTCGTATAAGGACGAGTATCAAGTCAGGTTACGTGAGATAATTGAGTAAAACATAAAATGGTGAATACTGTTAAATATATTATGGTGTAGGTCTGAAACTCGTTGACAATCTCTGAAATATGGTATATAATCATAAAAAAACGGTAAGGGGTGTCTGATTTGCAGGAAAGCAGAAGTATAACCATAAATTACAGATGGAAGCACGTAAAAATCGAAATTGACAAAATAATTTACGTCCTTATGAAACGTCAGGACGCAGAGATACACGTTTACGGTGACAGGGTATACGTGACCCGAATAAC
>CAMCMW010000400.1 GCA_945876155.1 uncultured Ruminococcus sp.
GTAGTCCCTTTTCTGCGCCGCCTCATAAAGCCTTACAGCCGCATTGTCACCAACGCCTGAGATAGCATTGAAAGGTATTCTGATTTTGCCCTCATCAATGGTATAATTGGTTGCGTGGGACTTGTAAATGTCAATCGGCAGAAATTCATACCCTCTTGACATCATCTCGTTGATGATAAGCAATAAATCATAGGTATCCTTTTCCTTTGCGCTTTTATCATTGCCCTTTGCACGCAGTTCCTCAATTTTATTGCGAACAGAATTCAAGCCGTTCATAACCGTTTCAACGTCAAAATCCGCACCTCTCGTTGTGAAGTAGGTAGCGTAAAACTCCAGCGGTTTGTATAACTTGAACCAGCCAAGCTTTATGGCGGCAATAACGTAAGCCGCAGCGTGGGCTTTCGGGAACATATACTTGATTTTCAGACAGCTTTCAATGTACCAGTCCGGCACATCATGGGATTTGAGCATTTCAATAATCTCCGGCGTAAAGAATTTGGGGGCTTTTCCCTTTCGGGTCCACTCCATTATATTAAACGCCATTTTCGGCTCAACGCCCTTATACAGCAGGTATGTCATGATACTGTCACGAGTACCGATAACCTCTGAAATAGTACAGGTTTCACTGTCAATAAGGTCTTTAGCGTTGCCCAGCCAAACGTCCGTACCGTGTGACAGTCCGGAAATCTGCAAAAAGTCACTGAACTTTTTAGGCTTTGCGTCAATAAGCATTTGTATGGTAAAGCCAGTACCCATTTCCGGAATACCAAGACTTCCTGTCTGACAGTAAATTTCCTCCGGCGTAACTCCCAGTACTTCCGCATTGGTACACATCTCGATAACCTTTGGGTCTGAAGTCGGAACGTCCTTGATTTTTATGCCCGTCATATCTTCAAGGTGCTTGTAAAGGGTCGGAACAACGTGTCCCAGCTCGTCAAGCTTTAAGATTGTGTCGTGAAGGGAATGGAAGTCGAAGTGGGTTGTTACAACGTCCGAATTCTCCGACTCGGCAGGGTGCTGAATCGGGGTAAAGTCATATACCTCGTAATCCGACGGCACAACGACCATTCCTCCCGGGTGCTGACCAGTAGTCCTCTTAACACCGGTACAGCCGATTGAAAGCCTGTTTTCCTCTGCCGGATTGGCAGTTTTCCCAACTTCTTCAAGGTAGTGCTTTGCGTAGCCGAATGCAGTCTTGTCCTGCACACCGCTTATAGTTCCGGCTTTGAACACGTTCTTTGGTCCGAAAAGTTCTTCCGTATATCTGTGGGCACTGCCCTGATATTCACCGGAGAAGTTAAGGTCGATATCCGGCGCCTTGTCACCGTCAAAGCCCAGGAACGTTTCAAAAGGAATGTCATGACCGTCACGGCGCATATCCGTACCGCATTTCGGACAGTTTTTCTGAGGCAGGTCAAAGCCGGAACCGGTGCTTCCGTCGGTGATAAATTCGCTGTGCTTACATTCGGGGCAGACATAGTGGGGTGCTAACGGATTGACTTCCGAGATACCCGCCATGGACGCCACGAAGGATGAACCGACAGAACCTCTCGAACCGACAAGATAACCGTGTTCCTCCGAGTTCCACACAAGCTTTTGTGCGATAATATAAAGCACCGAGAAACCGTGCTTTATAATGGATTCAAGCTCTCTGTTAAGCCTTTTTTCGACAATTTCCGGAAGAGGGTCGCCGTAAATGCTCCTTGCCCTTTCGTTGGTAATGCGAACTAAATCCTCCTGTGCGCCGGGCAGGTCAGGGGTAAAAGTACCCTTAGGGATAGGTCTGACGTGTTCAATCCAGTCGGCAATCATGTTGGTGTTTTCAACTACTATTTCATAAGCCTTTTCCTCCCCTAAGTACGCAAATTCCTCCAGCATTTCATCTGTGGTACGCAGGTAAAGAGGCGGCTGCTGTTCGGCGTCCTTAAAGCCGTTTCCGACCTGAAGTATTTTTCTGAAAATACTGTCGTCCTTGTCCATAAAATGCACGTCGCAGGTAGCGCAGACAGGTATATTCAGCTTTTCGCCCAGTGCCACAATACGCCTGTTGTAGTCACGCAGTTCCTCCATTGAATCCGCCTGACCTGTTCTTATCATAAACTCGTTGTTCATGACAGGCTGTATTTCAAGGTAGTCGTAGAATTTCGCCAGTTCCTCGATTTCTTTTTCCGACTGCCTGTCAACCATTGCCCTGAAAAGCTCACCAGCCTCGCAGGCACTGCCGAAAATAAGTCCCTCTCTGTGCTTTATAAGTTCAGATTTCGGCATGAGAGGTTTCTTGTAGAAGTAGTCAAGCTGGCTCATTGATACAAGCTTGTAAAGATTTTTCAGTCCGACGCTGTTGCGAACAAGTATAATCTGGTGGAAATATTTAAGCTTTTTAACGTCGATTTTCTGCACTTTTGTGTTAAGATGGGCAAGTATTTCAACGCCGTTTTCGGAAACCAGTCTTTCCATAAGCGTGATAAATATTTTTGCAAGTATCATTGCATCATCACAGGCTCTGTGGTGTTCAAACTTGCCTAATTTAAGGTGCTTTGCAACGTTGTCAAGGGTATGTCTTCCCAACTCCGGCAGCATGGCACGGCTCATTACAAGAGTGTCAATGCTTGTATATTCGTGGGGGATATTGTGACGTCTGCACACAGCGTCTATCATGGAATTATCAAATTTTGCATTGTGCGCCACCATGACCGGCTTATCTCCGCAGAA
>CAMCMW010000401.1 GCA_945876155.1 uncultured Ruminococcus sp.
CACCATTTACAGCTCTGTAATAAGGTGACCTTTTGCTTATATCACTGTCAAACCTCTGCTGCCAGTTTTCTGTCAGCTTTATTTCTTCAGCAGTAAAATTAAGTACACTTTTTCTTGGCTCAAGATTTCTAAGCAAATCAATGTCAGCCTGAGTTATAGTTACTTCTTTTTCCGGTTCGCCATTGGCGAATTTATCTTTTTCACCAGTGATACGCTCAGCAATTTCAGAGTATTTCTCCAAATCATCTTTGGAAATCGTAAGAGTTGTACTTTCACCATTAACCTTACCCGAAAACTTTATTCCGTTTCTGTCAAGTTCATCAGCTATTTTCAGCGCAATTTCAGTATCATATTTGCGATATGTCTTTTGTCTGATATATTTGTAAACTGTGTTTCCAATAATATCCGGCTGATTTATTCGCTGTAAATTATCTCTCTGAGTATCGTTTCTTCCGCTGCTGCTCTGAACGATTCCATCAGCTGCACTGTTTTCATAAAGTCTGCCTGTTCCTCCGCCTGTCTGTATTCCTGACTTTCTTCCTTCATCTGCTCTGTTATCAGTTCCAGAGTTTCGTGCGCTCTCAGATTCACGGCTGCCAGATGATAATTCAGTTTTCCTGACTTCTTCATTCTCATGTATTCTTCCGGCTGATGATTCATCAGATAATCCCTGCGCAGCGTTATGTATTTCCCGTGCAGATTCTCCTCCTGTGTTTCCTCTTCCGGAATTTCCTTCCAGTACCCCAGCGCTGTTTTGTAATATCGGTACTCCTCCTCCGGCGGTATCAGGTCGAACTGCGCTTCCGTCATTCCATATTTCTCCATGCGCTCCTCTGCCTGCCTGTTCAACTCGTCCATCTCTGCGAGCAGGTTGTCCATCATTTCCTTTGTTATCTCCGAGGATTTCAGCTTTTTGTCTGAAATCGGATAGTACCTCATTTTCTCCGTTCGCTCGTCCAGTACCCATGTTATCCCGAACTTGTCGTACTTTATCTCCGGAATCCATGTCCCTGTCTGAAAATCCAGTACGTGACGAACCCCGTCTATTATCTTTTCTTCCCTGTAAATTCTTTTCACCATTATTTTTACTCCTTATATTTTCGATTAATTTATTTCTTTCTACTTTTGTGATATGCTCAATTTCGCTTAAAATATCACCGGCAACACGATTAACTCTGAATGAAACATCATCAAACTCACTTTCGCTTAAATATCTGAGATTCTTGATTGAGGGACGTGCCTCATCAGGACAGCAGCGTGACATAACACAATATGCAGCCGATTCAGCAGTTAATCTGAGAAGTTCCGGACTGTCATTAACGAAATATTCACTGGTCTTATTGTATGCCAGTTCATACAGATTATCGAAAAACGTTTCAGACCTGAGTCCATATTTGGCTGACAGACTGCTGTTTACGATATCAGCATAGCTTGTATTTAAGGCATTATCCTCTATGCTCCATATCCACGGTGTTATTCCGTCAGGTCTTTTGGAAGTTTGGGATATATCATAAAGGAATTCCAGTTTTCCGTCAAAAATAACTGGTATGCCGCTTATTGGAGAAGATATATCTCTCCTGAGCTTATCCCATGTTTTGCTGTCACAGCAAGCTTTTGCCTCCGGCATATACGCATTAATCATAATCTGGTATTCAACTGGGTGCTTATAGCTGTAAGCAGCAGTTTCCAGATATGACAGCCACTGAGAAATATCCGAAACCAACGCTTTTTTCTGTGCAGCTAAAATATTTTCTACTGTCTGTAAATTCATATGATTACTCCTTTATTTGATTTTTTCTGTATCAACAAGCTGACCACCCTGTTCTATGATAATATCTTCAGGAGTCCCCGGATCATCAGGACTGCTTGCAAAAACATCAGTAATGTAGTATCCGTCTGTATCAATGTCATACTGCATTTTAATATGCAGCTTTATAATATCGCTGTCTTTTAAAAATGATATTATTGATACACGTCCGTCTTCATTCCTTTTGTCTGTATAAATATACAGTTTAAAATCCTCGATACTGCGCTTGTTCTCATAATCAAGACCTTCAGAACGGCAATGCATAAGAAATGCTTTTCTTATTGAATCATAGGAATTTCTGTCACGGTACTCCGGAAAGCAGTTTATATATGCTTCTTCATTGAATCCGGCTACAGCTTCAGTCAAACGAACTGCCATTTCTTCCGGCGTTTTCGCTATGCTGAGATTTTCTGTTTCTGCAACAATTTCTGTTTCAGACATTTCTTTTTCTTTCTTATCACTGCACGCACAAAGGGCAGAACAGCTTATGATAAGGGCTGAAGATAAGATAATTAACTTTTTCATTTGATTCTCCTTTATAATAAAAACTAATTGACATTCATACAATAATATGGTACAATAAATTGTACAATAACACACATGAACGGAGGATGATTTTATGTTGGCAGTAAATTATTCCACAATAAGGGAACAGCTGAAAAGCTACTGTGATAAAGTGACAGATGAACATGAAACTGTAATTGTCACTCGTAAAGGCGAAAAGAATGTTGTTCTGATAAGCCTTGAGGAATGGAATGCTCTCCAGAAAGCAGCCAGAAATGCAGAGTACCTTTCTAAAATTGACAGAGCAATCGAACAGCTTTCTTCCGGGAAAGGTCAGCTTCTTGAATTATTTGAGGTTGATGACGATGAATAAGCTTTTGTCCGACCGTGCATGGG
>CAMCMW010000402.1 GCA_945876155.1 uncultured Ruminococcus sp.
TCATAAGACTGTTAAGATATCTTTCCCTGTGATTCTGATACTGCAAATAATAAGCGTGTTCCCATACATCAATTGGCAGAAGGGGATTCAGACGCTGTTCAACGGGCGTTTCCTGATTGTAAAGAACAATTATCTGCATTTTACCGCTCATGTCAGATGTGAGATAAGCGTACCCCGAACCGAAAACCGACATCGCCGCACTTTTCAGATTATTCATCAGAGCTTTGACGCTGCCGAAACTGCTGCATATTATCTTTTCAAATTCGGGAGAAATCTTTGAGCAGTTTGCAGGGGTAAGGCATTCAAAATAAAGCTGGTGGTTAAATGCTCCTCCGGCGTAACGGCGTATTTCTGTGCGTATTGCGTCGGGGAGAAACGCCTGTTTTATCAGCAGTGCCTCTATAGGAAGATGGTGCAGCTGGGGATAATCTTTAAGAGTATCGTTAAGCTTTTTTATGTATCCGGCGTAGTGGCTGTCATGGTGGATTTTTACTGTATTGGTGTTAAGCCAGGGGCAGAGTGCGTTTGCCGGATAGGGAAGAGGTCTGGGGGTGAAAGGATAGTGTTCAGCTCCGTTCAATTTTATCAGCTCCTTGAAACATTTTCTGGTACTTCATAATATATGTTTCAGGGAGCTGATTTATTCGTGTATATGATTATTCTTCAAAACCGCTTTCAATCAAAGCCATTGCCTCATCAAGTGCCTCAGTTTCGTCTTCGCCATTGCAGAATATTTCAATTTCACTGCCTTTTTTGATACAGGCAATCATAATGTTCATAACGCTTTTTCCGTTTATCTCACTGTTATTGAATCTGATTTTGACTTCGCACTTGTATTTTCCCATAGCAGCTGCAAATATTCCAGCCGGACGCATATGAAGTCCCTGTTCGTTTGTCAGTGTAAACTTTTGTGATACCATAAATTTTCACCTCCCTGATTAAAGTGTATTTCATTTATATAATAACACGAATTATGAATTTGTTCAAGCCTTTTTATAGCAAACGACAAAAATATTTGACGTTCACTATAAAAAATCCGTCCCGGAATAACCGGAACGGATTTAAAAGGGGTTTAATATATGAAATTAAAAACAAAGAAGAAATCAGTTCTGAACAGCTTCGTTGTCACCGAAAATCTGGTCGCCCTGTGTGACCTCCTGTAATGTTACACGGACGTCCATGTCAATACCATTTCTTGAGATATTGAGAGTGATAGTATCGCCGGCGTTATGCTCGTCTTTTTTCTTGTTAAGCTCCTCACTGGTTGAAATTGCTTCGCCGTTTACGCCTATGATAATATCTCCAGCCTGAATACCAGCCTGATCTGCAGCACCGTTAGGTGTTATGGATCTTACATATACACCAATAGGCATATTGTAAAGTGCTGCAGTGTACTCGTCAACGTCGCTTACGCTGATACCTATCTGCGGTCTGCCTGTAACATAGCCGTAGTTGATGAGGTCGTCAATGATTGTCTGAGCCTGTGTCATAGGAATTGCAAAACCAAGTCCTTCAATTGAGGCACTGCCTGATGTTGAATATGTGGAGGACATTTTTGCGGAGTTGATACCGATTACCTGACCGTAGCTGTTTACAAGCGGTCCGCCGGAGTTGCCGGAGTTGATGGCAGCGTCAGTCTGGATAAGGCTCATGCTCTTGTCGTTGATTGTTATCTCACGGTTAAGGGCTGAAACGATACCACAGGTTACAGAGCCGAAAAGTTCAAAGCCAAGTGGATTACCAATAGCGATAACAAGCTCGCCTACCTGCAAATCATCGCTGCTGCCGAATTCTGCGGCTGTAAGACCTGTTGCGTCAACCTTTAATACCGCAATATCAGTGTCCACGTCATAGCCCTTTATAGTTGCATCATATTCTGTCTTGTCAGAGAGAAGGACTGAAACTGAGCTTGCAAGGCCGTAGCCGTATTCAGTATCATTGATAACGTGAGCGTTGGTGATAATGTAGCCGTCAGTTGTCATGATGATACCTGTACCTGTTGCAGTTGCCGGCTGAGTCTGAGTCTGCTGCTGTCCAAAGAACCAGCCGGTTGCTGAATTTCCGCCGGTTGTTGTAAATTCTGAGGAAATACCTACAACTGCCGGCATTACCTTGTCAACTGCTTCCGGTATAGTCAGACCGTCTGATCTTGCCGCAAGCTGGAGCCAGCTTTTTTCCTCTCCCTTTGTAGAAACTGCTGATGCAGAGGCTGAAGAATCATCTTTGCTGTTGTCATCATCTGCCTGTTCACTGCTTGCAGACTTGCTGAAGAAACCGTCAAGGACATCGTTCTGGTCGATGTATCTGTAAGCCTGGATTGAACCTGCGGAAATGATTCCTGCACATACTGCAAAAGCAACGACCTTTCTGAAAACGTGCTTTTTCTTTTTCGGCGGTTCGTTGTAGCCGAATGACGGTTCCGGATTGCTTCCGGCGTAATTGTAGCTGAATGAGCTCTGTGTGTTCTGTTCGCTCTGGAAATTATCTTCCGGACGATTGAAATTATTTTCTGACATATATAAAACATCCTTTCTGTATTGGTCATGTTTGTTTTTTGTTTATAATTATATTATACTTTTCTGTGTGAAAATTATATGATAGCATACAGAAAAAAATGTAAAAGGGTTGTGCTGGAAAATGGTACGGATAAATCAGAATTTACGGCAGCTATTTGCGTAACCTATTGAGGGAAACCCTTTT
>CAMCMW010000403.1 GCA_945876155.1 uncultured Ruminococcus sp.
CGCAGTAAGCGATATATTTTTCCGTGGAAATATTGTTTTTGCCTGCGTTTTCAAGAGCAGTCGCAACAGCATTTTCTTCAATGTCAACAGCTGTTGCCTCCTTTGCACCCAGCAGAATACCGCCGATTGAGAGGATACCACTGCCGCAGCCCAGGTCAAGTATTCTTTCGCCGCCCTTTACCGCCTTTTCAAGCAGTTCAAGGCAAAGCTTTGTAGTATTGTGCTGACCTGTGCCAAAGCTTGACGCAGGGTCAATTTCCAGTATTGTGCGGTTGTCACTGCCGTCATACTCTTCCCATGAAGGCTTTACAAGGAGCTTTTCACCGACTTTCAGCGGCTTGAAGTACTGCTTCCAGTTGTTAGCCCAGTCCTCTTCCTTCACAGATTTTATCTCAAATTCAAGGCGTCCCCAGCTGCCGGAACTGTCACGTTCTTTCATGCGGTCAAGCAGCTGTTTAAGTGAAATAAGCATTTCTGCACCCTGTGAGTTGTCCGGAAGATAAACTGTAACACTGGTTTCGCAGTTTTTCAGTCCCATCAAATCATCGTCAATATAGTCCCATTTTCCGTCCTTGTTTTCCAGAAATTCATTGAAATCCTCAGAATCCTTGATAGCAAAGCCCTTTATGCCAATGTCAAGGAGGGACGCACATAAAATGTCAATACCCTCAGTGGAAGTGTAAATTTCAGCCTCTGTCCAGTTCATTAATTCTTTTCTCCGTTTCTCTATTCTCTGATTTCTTTCATAAGATATACTGCGTCAAATTCATTTACAGCATTGTCACTGTTTACATCAAATATATATATTTCTATAATATTAAGCTCATAAGGATTGTTGATATAAACATTCAGTGCAAGTACATCATCATTGTCTATGATACCGTCACGGTTTATGTCGCCCTTGATTGTCGGAAGTGTTGTAGTTACAGGAGCGGTGGTGGTGGTAGTTGTGGTGGTGGTGGAAACTTTAGTAGTTGTTGTGGTTGCTTTTGTTGTGGTAGTTGTTGCTTTGGTAGTAGTTGTGGTCGTTGCAGCAGTAGTTGAAACATAGGTCAGATATTCCATGCAGATATATCCGCTTTTGGAATTGTAGGTTGCTTTACCCCAGTTATTTGTTACCGAGCTTATGGTTACAGTGGCGTTATACGGCACAAGGCAGACCTGTGCTTTGTCTGAACCAATTCCGCTGCGCATATTCACTCCTGATGATACATTGCACTTGTAAGTACCTGTTTTGTAGGTATAACTGCTTTCAGTGTACTGCGTGTAGTCAAGGCAGATCCAGCCGCTTTTGCCGTTGTATTCAACCTCGCCCCACTGATTGTTGTAAACCCTTGTTACAACAACAGTTTTTCCGGCAGGAATAGTAAGGAGAATACTTGAAGAAGTGCTGTAGGAGGATCTCAGATTAAGCGGGTCAGTAGTTTTGTAGTGACCGGTAAGATAAGTAGTAGTTGTTGCTGTGCCGTCAACCTTGGCAGGGGTATTTTTTCCCTTGTAAAGTCTAACCTGGAGCATTCCGCTTACATCATAGTAATCAAAAAGCTTGTCCGTTTTGTTCTGTGCCGGATCCATCATATAGACAACGCCGTCCTTGATAGTGTCAATAGCAATCCAGTGACAGTCATTTCTTACGGACATTACAATATAGTACCCCTGATTTATGTATGATGCAAGTTCACTTGTAATACTTGCTTTAGTCTGGGAGGAGAAATATGCACGTTTTTCAAATGTAAAATTGCTGACCAGACCAGTAACAGCGCCCCAGTAGAGATTACCTTCAGAATCAAAACCGCCGTTGCTGCTGAGATAATCAACAAGTGTTCCGGGGTTAAAGCTGCTCTCACTTTTACAGCCGGAATGTACGACCTGTATTGCAACAGAAGTAACCGCACATCCTATTTCTGCCATAGTATCTCCGCAGCTGCCTAAAGCTTTGCTGCCCCATCGTGAGTCGCTCTGGAGCCAGGTTTTATAGGTGTCCGCACCAGAAACGACAAGGGAAGATAAGAAAATGAAAAGGGTAACTGTTGCTGCGACAAAAAAACTGCTGATTTTTTTAACCATGCTTTAACGCATCCTTTCAAGTTTTTTCCGTACTATTTACCAAAATGTAATAAAATATAATTGCATTTTAATTATATCATGTAAAAGGACTATTTTCAATCAGCAATATAAACATAAAAGCGGCATTTAAAAAGTACTAAATAGTTCATATATCACAAAACGTATGTACTATTTTAACAAAACTGTTACAGATTTCATTCTGAATTGTTACAAAATGCAAAAGCCGCAGTTTTTTGTCTGCGGCTTTCATATTATTTGTTCTTTTTCTTGCTCTTTTTGAGTATCAGTACAATAATTTCAATTAAAAGTACTCCTCCGGCTGCTGCGGCGAAAAGCGGAACAAGTCCCCAGCCGCCCTTGTTGTTGTCACTCTTTTCAGTTTTGGCTGATGATTTTTTACTGTTGCTGTCAGCTTTGTACTCGTTCTGCTGTCCGTTTCCGGCTGCGGAATTCTGAGTTTCGGTAGTAGTTGTGTTGTTGGAGTTGCCGTCACTGCTGCCGTGGGTCACTGTAATACCGCCGTTCTTCTGGGCAAGATATGCTGTTACCCATGCAAGGGGAGTATTCCAGTTTATGGTACATTCGTTTACCGACCACGCTTCGATATTGTCCATATAGCATTTAGCCG
>CAMCMW010000404.1 GCA_945876155.1 uncultured Ruminococcus sp.
ATGGCTAAGGAAAAAGAACGTGCAATAAAGGGTCAGCTGACGCTGTTTGAGATACTGGGAATGGCGGTTGACACGGACAGTAACCTGACTTCCGATGAAATTGATTCTGCTATAGAAAAGCTGCGTGAAGCTAAGCGTCATGCAAAAAAGCGTGAGGAAGAGGAACGCAGACGTATAGCACAGCTGGAGCGTGAACAGCGTGAAAAGGAAGAGCGTGAGCGACAAGAGACACACGTCCGGGAAGTTACCTGCATGGAGCTGCCCCTGGACTGGGACAACCTGTTCAGCAGTGACGAGCGCACCCGGGGAGTACACGCCGACAGCATTCCCGACGCCCTTATTCTCAGTCTTACCTCTCTGGGAAAAGTGGATATAGAATACATCTCGTCCGTTACCGGTGAGGACTACAAAACAGTAATAGGCGCATTGAAAGGCTCGATTTACCAGAACCCCGAAACCTGGCAGGAGTGCTTTTACCGTGGCTGGGAAACGGCTGAGGAATACCTCTCCGGCAATCTTATGCGCAAGTGGAGAGCGGCAAGTAAAGCCAACGTGGAGTACAACGGATACTTTGCGGACAACCTTGCGGCAATTGAGAAGGTACTCCCACCCACCGTTGCGGCAGAGGATATATACATCACTCTCGGCTCGCCCTGGGTACCGGCTGATGTTATCGACGACTTTATTATCCATATTTTCGGTAAAGCCGGCTGCAGAGAAACTAACCTCCCCGACTGCTGGAAAACCATTCACGATGAACTGACCGGAACCTGGGAGATTCCCTGCAAGTCAAGATACAATCACAGCGTAAGGGTACGCCAGACCTACGGTACAGACAAGCTGGAGGCACTTCACATAATTGAGAAGACCCTGAACATGAAAACCGTTTCGGTGACCGAAGAGGTAAGCTGTCCCGCAAACGCATCGGGGAAAAAGCGTGTCATAGACCAGACCGAAACCGCCGCCGCCATAGAAAAACAGCAGAAACTCATAAAGAAATTCCAGGACTGGGTGTGGTCGGACGATGAGAGAAAAAGGCGTCTTCAGGAGATATTCGAGAGCAGATTCAGCTGTGTAAGACGGAGAGTGTTTGACGGTTCGTTTCTGGAATTTCCCGGTATGTCCCCGGAAATCACACTGTACCCATACCAGAAGGACGCCGCCGCACGGATAATCTTTACCCCCAATACCCTGCTTGCCCATGACGTTGGTTCGGGCAAGACCTATGTAATGATTGCCGCCGGACAGGAACTGCGAAGAATGGGGCTTTCCTCAAAGAATATGTACGTGGTACCCAACAACATTGTGGGACAGTGGAAAAGCATATTTACCCAGATGTACCCCGATGCAAAGCTCCTTTGCGTTGAACCCAGAACTTTCAAGCCGGAAAAGCGTGAAGCAGTACTGGAGCAGATACGTGACGAGGACTTCGACGGTATAATCATTGCATACAGCTGTTTTGAGCAGATTCCGGTTTCTAAGGAATATTACCTCAACGAACTCAGAGCAAAAAAGGAAATACTCACTTCCCTGTCCTCCCAGCGAGGCAAGGCAACTTCTAAGCTTAAAAGGAAAAAAGAGGCGGTGGAAAAGGCACTGTCCGAGATGGCAGTCGCAATAGACGACTTGTACGACACCGTTTATTTCGACCAGCTTGGCATAACACGGCTTTTTGTGGACGAGGCACACAACTTCAAAAACGTCCCTATTGAAACACAGGCAAATATGGTTCTGGGGATAAACAGCAAGGGTTCAAAGAAGTGTCAGGACATGATGGACAAGGTGCATATCGTACAGAAAAACAACGGCGGAAAAGGGGTTATCATGGCTACCGGTACGCCTATAACAAATTCGATAACCGACGCTTTTATCATGCAGCAGTATCTTCAGAGCGGTGAACTTGCAATGCTCGACCTGCAAAGCTTTGACGGCTGGACTGGTATGTTTGCAGAGCGTACAGCGGAATTTGAAATTGATGTGGACACAAGCAATTACCGTCTGGCAACACGTTTTTCAAAGTTTCACAATCTGCCGGAGCTGACTTCCCTGCTGTCCTCCATAGCTGATTTTCACCAGCCGGACGAGACACTGGGTATTCCCTCTTTCGACGGTTACAAGGACGCCGTTATCGCAAAGACAAGCAGTCTTTCGGCGTATCTCAGCGATATATCCCACAGGGCAGATGATGTCCGCCAGGGGAGAGTCAGCCGGAAAGATGACAATATGCTCAAAATCACCACCGACGGCAGAAAGGCAGCCCTTGACCTGCGACTGGTTGACCCGCTGGCAGGCTTTACATTCCAGTCCAAAGTGGCAAGGTGTGCGGAGAATGTTGCCGATATTTTCCATAAGACCAGTCAGGACAAATCTGCTCAGCTGGTATTCTGCGACACCTCCACCCCTAAAGCGAAATTCAATATCTACACGGAGCTTAAATACAGGCTTACAAAGCTTGGTGTTCCGGAAACACAGGTAGCCTTTATCCATGACGCTGAAACTGAGAGAAAACGTTCAGAGCTTTTCAGAAAAGTCCGCAGCGGTGAGATACGAATACTCATAGGCTCAACTTTCAAACTCGGACTGGGAGTGAACATTCAGGAACGTCTGATTGCACTTCACCACATAGACGTCCCCTGGCGTCCGGCAGACATGACCCAGCGTGAGGGACGTATTCTCCGACAGGGCAACATGAA
>CAMCMW010000405.1 GCA_945876155.1 uncultured Ruminococcus sp.
ATTTACAATGGACATTTCCCCGGATATGCCTCAGACTATTTTCGGAGACAACGTGAGAATACATCAGATTATTCTCAACATTCTCACAAACGCTGTAAAATTTACCCAGAGAGGAGAAGTACACCTTTCTCTTGAATGTATCCCCGACGAAAACGAAGAATATGTTACCATGAAAGTAGCTATAAGCGATACCGGAATGGGAATCAAGCAGGAGGATATGCACAAGCTTTTCAACTCATTCCAGCAGGTCGACAGCAAAAGAAACCGCAACATTGAGGGAACTGGTCTTGGTCTTGCCATAAGCAAGCAGCTGCTCAGCCTTATGAACGGTACAATTTCTGTTGACAGCACCTACGGAAAAGGCAGTACTTTCTTCTTTGAACTTCCCCAGAAAATTATTGACAAATCTCCCTCTGTACCGTGTGTTGACAAGGAGCTTTCAGTGGGTATTCTCATTGGAAATGAATATGTAAAAAAACAGCTCATCAAAGACCTGAAACGTATTAATGCTGATTACAGCAGTCTTGATGACCTGGAAAATTCAGACAGCCTTGATTTTGACTATTTAATTATTGAAAAAGTGTTCTACTCCCAGAGCATAGATGAAATACTTGATAATAATCCGTCATTGCAGTGTATTGTCATATCAAGACCTGATGTCCTCAATGATATCAGTCACCCGAGAGTGCGCATAATATACAAGCCTGTCTACTCTCTTAACCTCTACAATGTCATGGGAATAACCGATATTTCGTACAATGAACAGAAAACTGAAGTTGACAGCTTTACATTTGTAGCACCAGAGGCAAAAGTACTGATAGTCGATGACAACAAAATCAATCTGACAGTTGCAAAGGGGCTTATTGAACCGCTTAACATGAAAGTGGATGTAGCTGAAAGTGCGGCAGAGGCAATCGAACATATCGGAAATATGAAGTATGACCTTATCTTTATGGACCACATGATGCCGGAGGTTGACGGCGTTGAGTGTACCCATATCATACGCCGTATGCTGCCGAGTTATAACGACGTCCCGATTATCGCTCTTACTGCTAATGCTGTGGGCGGTGCAAAGGATATGTTCTTAAACGAGGGCATGAACGACTTTGTTGCGAAGCCTATCGAGGTTAAGGACATTGTTTCAAAGCTGA
Organism: uncultured Ruminococcus sp.; assembly: GCA_945876155.1. Lineage (GTDB taxonomy): Bacteria > Bacillota > Clostridia > Oscillospirales > Ruminococcaceae > Porcipelethomonas. The sequence goes on from CAMCMW010000405.1 coordinate 1,152, forward strand.
GAAAATGGCTGCCTCAGGATAAAATCATACCGGCTGATAAAAAGAATACCCCTGAACCAGTCGAAAAAGCTCCCGCAAAAAGCCTTGACATCGAAGGCCTTGACACAAAATCAGCCCTTGAACTTATCGGAAACGAAACCCTTTTCTTTACTATACTGAAAGAATACTACACCTCTATCGACAAAAAAGCTGATACAATCCTTGAACATAAAAAGGCAGAACGCTGGAGAGATTATACGATTGAGGTTCACTCACTGAAAAGTACTTCAAAGCAAATCGGCGCAAACAAGGTTTCAGCAATGGCGGCTGAGCTTGAACGTGCCGGAAACGAGGGTAATCACAGCTTTATTATTGAAAAGACTGATGAGATGATTGCGGAATATCTGCGTTACAAGGATATTCTTGCACCAGTATTTCCTGATATACAGCTTTCTGCAGAAGTGAAAACGGCTGACAATACGGAAATTGCGGCACTCCTTGACGAAATGAAAGAGGCTCTTGATAATTTCGATACACTTCAGATTGATGATGTAATTGAAAAAATGAGCGGCTACAGCTATCCGGAAACCCAGACAGAATACTTTGAAAATCTGAAAAGCAATGCGGAAATAAGCGACCTTGACGAATGTATGAAAATTGTTGAGGAATGGAAGGCTTTACTCTGAAATCCGGCTTGAACTGTAAAAAACTGACCCCCTTACTGATAATTCAGAAAGGGGGTTTAAGTTTATATAAAAAAGGGCGACCAATGGTCACCCGAATATTTTGTTTATGAATTCTTATATTTGTTAGCAATCTGCCTTATTCTGATTTCAAGTTTTTCAGTATAATCAACACCGGCAAGACTTACTTTTCCGACAAAACCTGTCTCTGCGTGTTTAAAATGAATTGCGGCACAGCTGAGATAACCCTCAGTTTCTACAGTTCTTCCGCCGTTTGAATTTTTGTTTAAAGCGGAAATAGCGCCTACAACTGCGCCAGCACCACCACCGATTAATGCGCCAGCTACACCTCTTCCCACAACACTTGAATTATTACCACTCTCGGTTTCGTAAGATGTATAATATTGCCCGTCATCTGAAAGATAAAATTCAGAAAATTCTGAAATTTTGAAACATACCCGACCATTTTTTGAACGAGACTCTTGCCCATAAACACCATAAATACCACTACTATCGTCCACAGAATAACGATAAATAAAATAACCTTCTTTTATAAGTCCGTCCTTGAAAACATAGTCTGAAGAACTACGATAATCATCGGGAAGATATAAGTTGTCACCTAGTTGACGAACGACTTGATTTACCCATGAAGGCACTAGTACACCATTTTCAAAATATTTATGTAATAAAGCTTCATTATTCTTAATTGCTTCAATTTTGGCGTCGCCTTTTTTCTTAAGATGTATACAAAGCCAAACCAATAATATGGCAATCAGCATAAACATTATAATAGAAAAAACCAACATATCTAATTAACTCCTTTAATCACTTTAGCAATATGCAAGCCTGTTTGTCTGAAAAGATTTTCACCGATTTCCT
>CAMCMW010000406.1 GCA_945876155.1 uncultured Ruminococcus sp.
GACCGGCGGAAAAACCATTTTGCTGTATCATCTGGGTCAACATAGTCTGTTCAATCTGTGTCATATCCATTTTTTCTCACCCCCTTTCACTGGTGAATGAATCACTCACCTGAAGTCATTTTAAATGATAAAAACTCTTCAATAGAAGTCTGGTTTTCTTTTGCCTCAAGCCTGCGGTATTCCTCAAGCTGCTGTTCTTCAAGCTTGTCAAGTCCTGAAAGTTCCTGTGAAAGCTTAACAACGTTCCTGCGCTGCTTTTCAATTTTCATATCTGCAAGATTTATCTGGTATTTCGTCTGGGTCTGTTCACGCTTGACGCCGTCCATCTGCATACTGTAAAACATAAGCTTTGCAGCAGTCGTCCCTTTTGCCACCTCTTCATTTGAATCGTGGCGCAGTTTATCCATAGTTTCATAAAGCTGTGTCATTTTTTCTTCCAGTACATTTTTTTCACGCCTGAGTCCCAGCAGAACGTTTTTCTCAGATTCCAAAATCTGTTTCTTATAATCACGCATTTTCTGCATTGAAAAAACAAATTTTTTCATATCTGACCTCCATATAATCAGGCAAGAATCTCACTTATCATTCTGACAGTATCGTCAAAATCCACCTTTTCATCAACAGGCTGCTGAAGAAATTCATTTATCGCCGGCATACGGTTTATAGCCTCATCAAGCTCAGGATTGCTGCCGGTTTTGTATGCACCAATCGAAATAAGGTCAGCATTGTCCTGATAAAGGGACATTATTTTCCTGATTTTTGAGGCGTTCGCCTTATGCTCAGGAGAGGCAATTCCGGACATAAGTCTGCTGATACTTGCAGTTACGTCGATTGCCGGATAGTGATTTTTCATGGCAATCTTTCTTGAAAGCATTATATGTCCGTCAATAATACCTCTTACTGTATCTGAAACCGGCTCATTGGAGTCATCACCCTCAACAAGCACCGTAAAAATACCTGTAATCGAACCCTTACGGAATTTGCCGCAGCGTTCAAGTAGTTTCGGAAGTGAGGCGTATATCGAAGGAGTATAGCCTCTTGCAACAGGGGGTTCACCGATACTCAGCCCGATTTCACGCTCTGCCATGCAGTAACGTGTGAGGGAGTCCATCATTATAAGAACGTCCTTGCCCTGGTCCTTGAAATACTCAGCAATGGTGGTAGCCGTAAGGCAGCACTTTGAACGCATAAGCGCCGGCTGGTCAGACGTGGCAACCACAAGCACTGAACGTTTCAGACCCTCGGGTCCCAGGTCACGGTCAATAAACTCCATAACCTCTCGCCCACGCTCGCCGACAAGTGCGATTACATTCACATCAGCCTTGATGTTTCTGGCAATCATACCCATAAGCGTACTTTTACCAACACCGCTTCCGGCGAAAATTCCCATTCTCTGCCCTTTGCCGATTGTCAGCATACCGTCAATAGCTTTTACTCCAAATTCAAGGGGCTGAGTTATAGGCGGTCTTTCAAGAGGATTTGAACGGTTTCCGTTAATGCTGTAAAGCATTCCCTCAGGTATTTCGCCTTTGCCGTCGATAGGATTTCCCAGTGCGTCAACTGCACGTCCGATAAGACCGTCACTAACGTTTATCCTGAGTTTTTCACCGGTGTTTTCAACAAAGCTGCCATAACCTATACCGTCCATATCGGAATAAGGCATAAGCATTACCTTATTATCCTTGAATCCCACGACTTCAGCCACAGCGTCTTTTTTGTTAAACCCGGCAGAAATCCTGCATACATCGCCTATATTACAGCTTATGCCGGACGCCTCAACAGTCATTCCGACTATCTGCTCAATTTTACCGTAGGTTTTGAAAAAGGAGTTATTGCGGATATTCCGGCAAAGCTCAGTCTGGTCAAGTAACGTCTTCATCATTGCCACCCTTATCCTGCTTGTTTATGAATTCTTTAAGGTTTGCAAGCTGCTGCGACACTGTTGCAACAACGTAACCGTCAGAAGTGTTGAGTACGCACGTATCAACAGGAGCATTTTCATCTATACTGATTTCTGCGCTTATACCAATATCAGACAGTTCTTTTTCAAGCGAGTCTGCATATCCGGAAAGCTTTTCAGAAACCTCCGCCTTTATCCATGAGGCATCTCTGACCGTTTTTATGGCATTTTTAAGCAGAGTATACATAGTCATGTCGTCGTCCTGAATTTTCTGATATATGATTTTTTCGGCTATTTCCGCCGCAACATATTTAAGCTGCTTTTCATACTCTTCAAAATATTCAGTTTCGTCATGTTTAAGCTGCTCAATACTATGTGAAATATAATGAGCAAGATTTTCAAGGAGTTCTGTCTTGTCAGCAATACCCTTTTTCATACCTTCTTCATAGGCATTCTTTTTTATAAGCTCAGCGGCAGAATTTGCCTCATCAAGTATCTGCCGTCTGCTGACATTTGCGTCGTCAACCAGTTTCTGTGCCTCTTTTTTAGCCTTATTAAGCATGACATCACGCTCATGGGCAGCACTCAGCTTTTTCTTGCCCAGTTCTCCGGCAAGTTCCTCACGCATCTGCTCTTTTATATTCTCATAGACTTCATCTGTCAGAATTGTCGGTTCACCGGCTTCTTCATCAGACGCTGCCGGTTCCGGCTTGAATTCAATGTCAGGTATTCTGACAACCCTGTCATTTTTTATTATATTACTGGGCTTAAAGACTTTACGCAATTATCT
>CAMCMW010000407.1 GCA_945876155.1 uncultured Ruminococcus sp.
TTTATAATATCAGGTTTCTCAATATAGCCTTCTGCATGAATTTTTCTTTTGGTGTCAAGGGATTTTTTTGTGATAATCATAGTGGCGATTCCGGAAACAGCACACCCTGTAAAAAACGGTATCAGTACAACAATAAAAGCTGCAGCTGCGGATTTTATATCTTTTTCAAGAATGATTCTTTTAAATTCATTCAGGGGCATACCCAAAGCAGTACATGCAACAAAAAACAGTAAAAAATAGAAAACAAGAGCGATAAATTTATCAAGCAATTTCAAAAAGAATGATTTCACATAAGTCACTCCATTCTATGAAAAATATTAATGCCAAATTTAACTGGTACTTGCCAACATCACCTTTTCTAATTTATCGTACTGGTTATATCAAGGGCTGATCTGATCACCTTATCCATATCATAATACTTATACTGCCCCAGTCGTCCGCCGAAAATCACATTTTTTTCCTTCCCTGCAAGTTCTCTGTATTTGTCGTAAATACGGTTGTTTTCTTCATTGTTTACCGGATAATAAGGCTCTGCACCGGGTTTCCACTCACAAGGATATTCTTTTGAAATTACAGTAAAATTACTGCTGCTGCTTTCAAAATGCTTGTGTTCGATAATTCGTGTATATGGTATTTCTCTTTCGGTATAATTTGTTACTGCATTTCCCTGGTAATTTTCTGTTTCAAGCCTCTGAGTTTCAAATTTCAGAGATCTGTACTGTAATGAACCAAATCTGTAATTATAGAATTCATCAATCATTCCGGTATAAACAGTTTTCTCTGCAATATCCGGATTTTTCTTTATAAAATCAAAATAATCTGTATTTGTCAGAATATCAGCACCGTCCAGCATTCTGCTTATCATCTGAGTATATCCGCCGACTGGTATTCCCTGATAGCGGTCGTTAAAATAATTATTGTCAAAGGTAAAACGAAAGGGCAGGCGTTTAATAATAAAAGTCGCTAATTCAGTACAGCTTCTCCCCCACTGCTTTTCAGTATACCCCTTTATCAGCTTTTCATAAATGTCCCTGCCGGCAAGGGAAAGTGCCTGTTCTTCAAGATTTGACGGAGTTATACCGGCATACTCTTCCGTCTGCTCCCTGATTTTCTGCCTTGCTTCCCCGGGAGTTTTCACTCCCCAAAGCTTATAAAATGTATTCATGTTGAACGGCAGATTATAAAGTTCACCCTTGTAATATGCCACCGGAGAATTTATGTAATTGTTGAATTCAGCAAACTGGTTTACATAATCCCACACTTCTTTATCAGAAGTGTGAAAAATATGTGCGCCGTAAACATGAACATTTATACCGTCCTGATTTTCAGTATAAGCATTTCCGCCGATATGGGGACGCTTATCTATAACAAGACACTTTTTACCTTTTTTGATAGCCTCATGCGCAAATACAGAGCCAAAAAGTCCGGCGCCGACAATAAGATAATCGTACATCATAATTCTTTCTCCAATCTTGTATCACATACGGGATATACACAGTAACTGTCAATTTGTTTAGGACTGAAAATTGCGTTTTTAAGCCAGTCAAGAGATTTTTTTCTTTCTCTTTCAAGAATACTGCCTACGGTTTTATAATCTGGCGTTTCAAAAAGAGAAGTCCTCTCTTTTATCTGAGATGGGTCTGTTATGTAATGCTCTTTCAAATCAAAAGTATCAAGAAGTGAATCAAATCTTGAACCGCCCCTTCTGGAATTAGCTATTCCAATAAACGGTTTCTCATATATAATTGCAAAGCTCAGACCATGACAGGAATCAGTAATTACAAAGCTGCTGTTTTTAATGTAATAAAGCCAGCTTTCTGTTGTAAGATTTTCTACAACATTACTGTCAAGATTCATTCTTTTTTTGTTTTCTTCAAACTTCCACTGAACTCCGTCAAGCATAACAACAAGCTCACAGTTGAGATATTCTGCTGCATAAATAAGTGCGTCACGCTTTTCGGGAGTCGGGTCAAGGATGTATGCGGCAATGTATTTCTTTTTTACCGGTGAACCGGCAGCCTGTGAGTTATCCGCAAGCTCATCGAAAATTCTGCGGTCGGCAGCAAACACAGCGTCCAGAACCTGCACTGCCTCAACGCCATATACATCACGGCAGATATCAACTCCGCTTTTTTCCCGTACTGATATACCGTCAAATTTTTTCATATATTCAGATATTGCTGCTCTCTCTCCCGGACTGGCGAAATCCTTATCGTGTCCGAAAGACGCTGCATAGGAAATTTTCTTTTTGGTGTCATCAGCAAAATCAAGGTAATATGACATTCCGAACGGACGGCTTATACCTCTGTTCCACACCTGATCCGAACCCATAATAAATGTATCAACGTGCCTGTTCAGTGTTTTCAGTTCTCTTAAACTGTAAATTCTGCTTATCTCATAATGCTCTCTGGCAAAACGTCTGGAATGTGTATCACCGTGTTCAGGGTCATTTTTATTTATCATAGGCTTGTCTATCATGATTATGTTAAGTCCAAAGGAACGCAGTATTTCATGCAGTGCATAATATGTAGCAACACTTCCGTAATTGCACCCGAACCATACCCCGTAAATCGCAGCGTCAAATTTCCTGTTTACTGCATAATCATAGGCTTTTTCCAGTGACGCACCGTTTTTTATGTACTCAAAATACATTTTCCTTGCCGGATGTGACTTAAAAGTTTTATTG
>CAMCMW010000408.1 GCA_945876155.1 uncultured Ruminococcus sp.
AGCTTGACGAACTGGACAAGCAGTTTACCGAACTGACAAGTAATTCCAGTGTTAAAACGCTGATTTTCGGCGACCGATTCCCGTTCCGCTATCTGGCAGACGATTACGGTCTTGACTACTACGCCGCATTTGTGGGCTGTTCGGCTGAAACTGAGGCAAGCTTTGAAACGATAGCGTTCCTGGCACAGAAGGCTGACGAGCTGAACGCCGACACGATTTTCACAATTGACGGTTCGGACGGCAAAATCGCCCAGTCAATTATTGACAACACAACTTCAAAAAATCAGAAGATTCAGTCCCTTGATTCGATGCAGGCGGTGACCGCAAAGAAAATCAGCGAGGGTGCGGACTACCTTGAAATTATGAAGTCAAACTATGATGTGCTGGAGGAGGTGTTGAAATAATCATGGGCGTACAGATGAATGTGAAAAATGTCTCACTGGGCTACGACGGAACCGTGGTAACCGAGGGGCTTAACTTTACGGTGTCCGAGGGCGACTACCTCTATATCCTCGGCGAGAACGGTTCGGGCAAGAGTACCCTTATCAAAACTCTCCTCGACCTCAAACCACAGCTGAGCGGTGAAATTTCAATGTGCGCAGACGTCAAGCGCAACGAAATCGGCTATCTTCCACAGCAGACGCTTGTTCAGAGGGACTTTCCTGCCTCAGTCCGGGAGATTGTTCTGTCCGGCTGTATCAACAGGTGCGGTCTCAGACCTTTTTACAGCAAAGAGGAACGCAGTCTTGCGGCGGACAATATGGAAAAGCTTGGTATCACTCACCTGGCTAAACGGTGCTACAGGGAACTTTCCGGCGGTCAGCAGCAGCGTGTTCTGCTGGCAAGGGCAATGTGTGCGGCAAGAAAAATGCTCCTCCTTGATGAACCGGTGACCGGTCTTGACCCCAGGGCGACAAACGAGATGTACGAGCTTATTGCCGGTCTGAACAAAAACGACAAAATCACCATTATTATGGTGTCTCACGATATCCATGCGGCGGTGAAATATGCGTCACACATTCTGCATATCGGCTCAAAGCAGATGTTTTTCGGTACCAAGAAGGACTACCTTTCAAGCAGTGTGGGCAAAGCATTTACCGAGATAAACGGGGGTGCTGAAAATGAGTGAACTGTTTGAAAAACTAAGCTTTTACTTCACCTATCCTTTTGTACGCTATGCAATGATTGTGGGACTGCTCATTGCGCTGTGTTCCTCACTTTTGGGAGTGACCCTTGTGCTGAAACGCTTTTCCTTTATCGGCGACGGTCTTTCCCATGTCGCATTTGGTGCAATGGCGGCGGCTGGTATTGCGGGACTGACCAACGATACGGTTATCGTTCTTCCGGTGACGGTGATTTCAGCGGTACTGCTGCTGAGGAGCGGTAATGACGCAAAAATCAAGGGTGACGCCGCTGTTGCCATGATATCCGTCGGCGCACTGGCGATAGGCTACCTGCTCATAAACCTGTTCTCTGACTCGGCAAATATGTCCGCAGACGTGTGCAGTACTCTTTTCGGCTCAACTTCCATACTTACACTTTCCAAAACCGATGTATGGCTTTGCATAGCTATGGCGGTTATAGTACTTGCAGTGTTCATAATTTTCTATAACAAAGTATTTGCGGTGACCTTTGATGAGAGTTTTACCAGGGCAACAGGGGTAAAGGCAGAGGTGTACAACCTTGTAATTGCGGTAACAACGGCGCTTATAATCGTTCTTGCCATGAACCTTGTAGGCTCACTGCTTATCTCCGCACTCATCATTTTCCCGTCACTTTCAGCAATGAGAGTGTTCAGAAGCTTCAAGGGAGTAATCATCTGTTCGGCGATAATATCGGTGATTTGTGCGGCGTTCGGAATATTACTTTCCATACTCTTTTCAACACCGGTCGGCTCAACCATCGTTGCGGCTGATATCGCAGTGTTCTTTATCTTCTGTATTATTTCACTGTTTGCAAGGAGGACGGCAAAATGAAAAAAAATCTTATAGTAACAATGCTTATGTGTCTGGCACTGCTTGTGGGCTGCGGTGACACTTCAACTTCATCTTCAAAAGCGGATTCTGAAAGCAGTACGGCTCAGAAAGTGGACTTTGACCTGACCACCATGGACGGTACAATGGTTTACAGCACGGTTTACGACATGGTGTCAAATCCTGGAAACTATCTGGGAAAAACGGTCAGTCTGAAAGGGAATTTTGCAAGCAGTTATGACGAAACTACCAAAACCAACTATTTCTTTGTGGTTATCGGTGACGCAGCTGCCTGCTGTTCACAGGGCATGGAGTTTATCTGGGACGACAACAGACACGCATATCCGGAGGAGTACCCGGCTGAAAATGCCCAGGTGCAGATTTCGGGAGTGTTCGGGGAGTACGACGAAAACGGCAGTACCTATTACTACATTGACACGGATAATCTGACGTTGCTGTAATGGCGGTGTCAGCGCCGTACCCGTCAAGCTAACCCCGCCGAATGGCGAACCAAAAGTTTCGCCCGCCTGTCCGTGACCGGACGGGACAAATCGATTATCAGTTTTGGCGATTGATTTTGCTTTATGGCTCGACCGGTTGTTGCAGTTACTAATCCAAAAGTTTCGCCCGCCTTTTCAAAGGCGGTGGGGGTCAACGGGGGCAAAGCCCCCTTGTCGCCCTCCGCAGAGGGCGAAACTCTCTAAAGCCGCC
>CAMCMW010000409.1 GCA_945876155.1 uncultured Ruminococcus sp.
TTGGCTGTAATATAACATTTACAGCTGGTATCTGGGTTGACCTGTTATTGTTCTCACTTCCGCTGGAGTATGACTTCCCGTCAATAAAGTTTGGCTCCTTTGCTGAAGTAGCAGACAATAATTTAGAGTCTGAACCAGGTACAGATGAAAACAGTGATTTTCTGCTCAGAGCACCGTATTCTGAAAAAGAATCCCAGTGGCTTCCGTCAGAAACAAACTCAGATACCAATGTAAAGAGTAATGGCGGACTCACCAATATAAAGGCGGGCTTCAGCGAGTCAGACAGCTATACGCTTATTTCAGACAGCTATGAACATCCTGAAGTACAACTTCTGAAACTTTCAGACGGTTCAATATTCATGGCATTCCTTGATACAGATTTATCAAGAGAAGATACAGAGCGAACAGTTCTTAAATATGCAGTATATTCAGATGGTAAGTGGTCAAAGCCGGCAGCAGTATCAGATGACGGTACAGCTGACTTCCACCCAAGCATATGTGAAATGGATAACAGCAGAGTCATGATAGCATGGCTTTCAAGTGACCCTGAAAAGAAAAAATCTGAAACAGTAAAAGATTATCTGAAGTCACTTGAAGTATATACAGCAGTTATTGACTATGATGCTGAGAATACTGTATCAGAAGTAACACGTCTTACAACTGATGAATACTGTGACTATTCACCTGCTGCAGCCTATGATGAGGTGACAGGTGACAGAATAGTTTATTTTGTCAAAACTGCATCAGACGGTTCTGCTGCTGAAATGGCAAATTCATATACAAATAACTGCGTAATTTCTTATATGCTTTATTCGGATCCTGAAAATAATGGCGAAGGCAGATGGCTCTTTGACGATTATTATGACGAAGAAGTCGGAAATGAAGATGAAAAGACAGAACTTGTTAAAAACTGGAATGGTCAGAGATTCCTTGCATCTCCGGTTTCGGAACTCGGACTTGAAGTACCTAATATTTCAGATTTTACAGTAACAACATATAATGGCTATGCAGTTTATGCTTATACAATTGATAAGGATTCAAGCAATGACACATCATTTGATAAGGAAGTGTTTGTACAGTTATATGATTTTAAAACACATAAGACATATATGCCGCTCAGACTCAGCAATGACAATGTGTCGGATACAATGCCGCAGTTTGTAAGAGCAGGAAGCGGAGAAGAGGCATATATATCACTTTTCTGGTACAGAAATGAAAAGGATATTGCGTATGTTGATATAACAGATCTTATCAGAAATGGTGTTGATGAAAATGGTCAGATTCTTGATGAGTATATGAACAGAGCTGGTGCTTCTTCACTTGAAGGAATTTATTCATATGTACAGACCGGAGCTGATGAAAACAGCAGCTACAGGCATATGTCTGATTTCAAACCGGTTGTTGACGGAAAAAACATATACATTGTATGGACACAGATGGCTGAAGGACAGAATCCGGATGATTTTTGCAGTGAAGTATTTGCAGCAGCGCTTATAAATCCTGATGCAGAAGATGAAAATGGAGAGAAAATCGGTTGTGCATGGTCAAATCCATATCGTCTTACTTATTCATACGAATGTACTGATGAACCGGCAGTTGCAATTGATACAAACGGCAATATGATGGTTGTATATAACCAGTATAATCAGGAATTGACAGGAGATTCTGAAAATCCGGTTAATATTTCTGATTTCAGGCTCAGAGCATCATATATGGAACCAGGCAGTTCGGTTGATGTTGAAAATATAACCGTTTCAGACTATACACCTGTTGAGGGTGAAACAGTATCAATTACTTTTGATGCAGTAAATAATGGACTTACTTATTCAGAAGGATATATTGTTGAAGTATATGCTGAAAAGGACGGCAAGTCTGAACTCATTGATACAATTGATACTGATGATATTAAACTGCCGGGAGAACGTGATGTTTATACCGTTGAATGGACAGTACCGGATAATATTGCAGGTTATGTAATTAAAACTGACGCCTGTGAAAAGGGCGGCAGCTGGGCAAATCATTCATATACAGAAAGTGAAGAGTTTATTGAAAGAGCTGAATACAGTGTTGAAAACGTAAATGTATGTCAGGACGGAAACGACTTTATCATAAGCTATGACGTTATCAATACAGGTAATGCTGAATCGACAGATGAGGATAATTACAATGTAACTCTTGTTGGCCCTTATTTTGACACATTCGGATGTACAGATAAAGAGTGCATATTTGCGGAAGTACCTCTTGGCGGAATCGCTGCAGGAGAAACCGAAAGCTTTACTCAGAAACTTAATATACCGTTTAAAGTATTTGAAAAGTATGGATATGTAAACTGCTTTGCAGCTGTATTTGATAAGGACGGGAATTACCTGATACCTGGTGAAGAAATAAGAATCGGAGTTACACAGCCGCTGAATATTAAGCTTAACGGCGAAGATTACCCGACAGAGATAATTATGTCCGTGGGCGAAACAATGAACCTTGATGTAAGCTGTTCACCTGCAAAAATAAGCAACGGACTTGAAACAGTATTTGGTTCGGAAAACAGTGATGTTGCTGTGGTTAATGAAAAAACTATTACTGCCTGCGAAACTGGTACAACAGTAATACATGGCTCTGTTTCAACATACGGCGAGATAATTCCTGTTATTACTGTAACAGTAATTGACGGCGGTGACTGC
>CAMCMW010000410.1 GCA_945876155.1 uncultured Ruminococcus sp.
AAAGCCGAGGAGATAAAAGCAATAAAAATTGCTGACCTGACAATACTGGCAGATTATTTTATCATTGCCAACGGTACAAGCACGACCCATACAAAAACTCTTGCGGAAGAGGTTGAGTATCAGCTTTCACAGGAGGGGATAGAGCCTAACAGGACAGAAGGTTACAACGGTTCAAACTGGGTCATTCTTGATTACGGTGATATAGTGGTACACGTTTTCTATAAGGAAACAAGGGATTATTATCAGCTTGAAAGACTCTGGTCTGACGGGGAGATTATGGACATCGGGGCATATCTGACGTAAGGAGTGTTGTATTATGAAAACAAACAATGAACAGGGACGTACAGTAGCGCTTATCGTGGGAATTTACTTTATTGCCAAGTCGGTGTTAAACCTGATTCTCGGCGGCGGAGTAATGGACATCATCATATCCGCTGTTGAAGCTGCGGCACTTTATACCGGTCTTATGTACCTCAACTACGTTGTAGCTGCAATTGCAGTTATCGTGGTACTGAAAAACCTGATTCCGAACATTCAGAATCTCGGCAGCAACTGGATATACCTGCTGGAAGGCGTGATTGACGTTTTCTGCGCACTGATACTTTGTCTGGGTGGAAATGTCAGAGAACATTTTACAAACAAGTGGTCTGAATTTTTCGGCGGAGAAAAATAAATTTTAAGAGGAATGATATAAATGAGTGAGAAGTACAACTTTACAGCCATAGAGAAAAAATGGCAGAATTACTGGGAGGAACACAACACATTCAGAGCAGGAACTGACTATTCAAAGCCAAAGTTCTATGCGCTGGTTGAGTTCCCTTATCCGTCCGGACAGGGACTGCATATCGGACACCCACGTCCGTACACTGCAATGGACATAGTTTCCAGAAAAAGACGTCTTGAGGGCTATAACGTTCTTTTCCCTATGGGCTGGGACGCTTTTGGTCTGCCGACAGAAAACTACGCTATCAAAAATAAAATTCACCCTGCAATAGTTACCAAGAAAAATATTGCGCACTTCAAGGATCAGCTGAAAATGCTGGGACTTTCTTTCGACTGGGAAAGAGAAGTTGACACAACTGACCCTGAATACTACAAGTGGACACAGTGGATATTCCTTGAAATGTTCAAAAAGGGTCTTGCATACAAAAAGGAAATGGCTGTAAACTGGTGTACTTCATGTAAGGTAGTACTTGCCAATGAAGAAGTTGTAGGCGGTCACTGCGAACGCTGCGGCGGAGAGGTTATCAGAAAGGTAAAGTCACAGTGGATGCTGAAAATTACTGAGTATGCTCAGAGGCTCCTTGACGACCTTGCAGAGGTAAACTACCTTGACAAAATCAAGTCCACACAGGTAAACTGGATTGGACGTTCAACAGGTGCGGAAGTAAACTTCGGTTCAACTGCCGGAGATATACTGACAGTTTATACCACAAGACCTGACACACTTTTCGGTGCTACATACATGGTTATTGCGCCGGAACACCCGTACATTGAAAAATGGGCTGACAAGCTTGAAAATATGGACGAGATAAAAGCGTACCAGGAAATGGCTGCAAAGAAGTCTGACTTCGACCGTACCGAAATGAACAAGGACAAGACAGGCGTTGAACTTAAAGGCGTTAAGGGCATCAATCCGGTAAACGGCAAGGAGATTCCGATTTTCATTTCCGACTACGTTCTCATGTCCTACGGTACAGGCGCTATCATGGCTGTTCCTGCACACGATACCCGTGACTACGAGTTTGCAAAGGTGTTCAACCTGCCTATTATCGAGGTTGTAAAGGGCGGAGACGTTGAAAAAGAGGCGTTTACCGACTGCGCAACAGGAATTATGACAAACAGCGGTTTCCTTGACGGTCTGTCCGTTGAGGAGGCAAAGGTTAAGATAAAGGAATGGCTGGAGGAAAACGGCAAGGGTCATTCAAAGGTAAACTACAAGCTGCGTGACTGGGTATTCTCCCGTCAGCGTTACTGGGGCGAGCCTATCCCTGTTGTTTACTGTGAAAAGTGCGGCTGGGTGGCACTTCCGGAGGATCAGCTGCCGCTGACACTTCCGGACGTTGAAAGCTATATGCCGACAGACAACGGTGAAAGTCCGCTTTCAACCCTCGACAGCTTTATAAATACCACTTGTCCGCACTGCGGAGGTCCTGCAAAGAGAGAAACTGATACAATGCCTCAGTGGGCAGGCTCATCATGGTACTTCCTCAGATACTGCGACCCGAAGAACAAGGAGTGCCTTGCATCTAAGGAAGCACTGGAATACTGGATGCCTGTTGACTGGTACAACGGCGGTATGGAGCATACAACTCTCCACCTGCTGTATTCACGTTTCTGGCACAAGTTCCTCTATGATATCGGCGTGACAACTACAAAAGAGCCGTACATGAAGCGTACCTCACACGGTATGATTCTGGGTGAGGACGGACAGAAGATGTCCAAATCAAGGGGCAATGTAATCAATCCGGACGATGTTGTAAAGGAATACGGCGCTGATACGCTGCGTCTTTATGAGATGTTTATCGGTGACTTTGAAAAGACTGCTCCGTGGAGTCCGTCAAGTATCAAGGGCTGTAAGAGATTTATTGACAGAGTATGGGCGCTCCAGGACTGCCTTATTGACGGTGACGAGTACAGAAAAGAGCTGACAACGTCCTTCCACAAGACAAT
>CAMCMW010000411.1 GCA_945876155.1 uncultured Ruminococcus sp.
CGCCCAGCAAAACAAGCGAGCCTTTGACCAGTCCTCCTCCGAGAACACGGTCAAGCTCGCCTATGCCTGTTTTATATCTGACATCACTGTCAGCGTCAATATCAGAAAGTTCCATTATCTTGCCGGTCAAGTCATTCTTTTTGCGCACTGCTCCTGTCTTAACAGAAACTGCCTGTTCCATTTCCTCAAAAGTGTTCCACTCTCCGCACTCCGGACAGCGCCCGTTCCATTTTGCACATTCATATCCGCATTGATTACAGACATATACAGTCTTTGGTTTAGCCATTTTAACGTCCTTTCATCAGAGCGTGTTCACATAAACGTATTCGCACGTCTTTTCGGCATAATTTCACGTCTACTGCGTTAAAAAATCTTGCCAGGCGACAGCCTGCCTGCGAATTTTTGCCTTGTATCCGTAGAAATTCTGCTCGAAAATCCGCACATCTATTTTATGTGAACACGCTCTAGTTACTTTCCTTTTGATGTGTATTCGTTCACAGCTGCAAATATACTGAATGCAATCTGTTTCTGATAGTCCTCGTCCTTCAGCTTTTCCGCCTCTTCCGGATTTGAAAGAAATCCGCATTCCGCCATTACCGTAGGATTCTTGCTGTAGTAGCACAGGAAAAGCTCTTTTCCGCAAAGCTTTATTTCCCTGTTGTTTTCCGGCTGGGTATACTCAACTATTTTATCCTGCATTTTCTGTGCAAGATACTTACTCTCGCTGTTTGTGTCAGCATAAAACATCTGCGCTCCGCTGTATTTCGGGTCTGTAAACTGGTTCTGGTGGACGGATATACATATCGCATTGGGATACTTGTTGAATATCGCAAGTCTGTTATCCATATCAGAACTTTTCTGATTTGCAATCCCCTCAATACCGTCATCGTGAATTGAACGGTCCTCGCTCCTTGTCAGTTCAACGTCATAGCCGTTTATCGCAAACATATCACGCAAACACAGCACAATGTTCAGGTTTATTCCCTTCTCCGGTACTCCGTCCGCTGAGGAACAGCCACCGTCTATGCCGCCATGTGGCGAATCAACTTAAACTGAGTTTATTTATGTTATGGTATTACTTGCGTAAACAGGAAGTTGCAGCTGAGATTTATCAGATTTTTTGTTTTAAATATTACATCATATCCATTATTAGTTCTAAAATACTATTAAATTTTTCAAATTCTTTTATTTTTCCATGGTCTATCCATAGAATTTTGCCTGCTTTCTTTGAAAAACCAATATACTCTCCGTCACCTATCACTTCGCCTACTATTACAATATCTTCAGATATGTTATCGCAATTAATGATAAAACCTGATAGACTATACGTAATCATAAGACCTTGCCGTATATCAGAGCCATTTGAAAAAAGCAACCAATTCTTTAACGATTCAGGAATTGTAATATTATATTGCTCTTCCCAAATTTTTATTTCTTCTTTTGTGGCTGGAAATGAATATTTAAAAGTATACTCTTTTTCTAATAATTTGCTCAATTGAATAATTTCCGTTATTTCTTTTTTTAAACCGTTATTTGGTATTTCTGGCACAAACATAACTCCTCCTATAAATTCTTATTTATCTCAGTACTAATTATACAGCCAGGCAACCTCTCTGTCAACAACAACGAATACCCTCTCCGTTTTTACCTTTTACTTTGAACGTGTATCCATAGCCAAAACGTCCCTGCAGGTAAGCTCTGTACGGTCATAGTCGATATGAAAATAATCAAGAATCACTTTCATATCGTCCTGTGCAGAAAGAAATACGTCAATAAGCCTGTTCTTTTTATCCTCTGTCTGCCATTCTTTGAGTCCCATATAATAATACATCTTATGACGCTCGTCAATATTGAAAGGGACAATGTTATTTTCAAGACATTGTTTCAGCATAATAAGTCTGCCCGTTCTGCCGTTACCGTCATAAAACGGATGTATCCTTTCGTATTCCGCATGAAAGCTGACAATATCATAGAAAGACATCTGTTTCCAGTAATACTCGTCAAGCAGTCTTTTCATCTGTTTTGCCACTTCATCGGGAGCAGCTGTTTCTGTTTCTCCCACAATATTGGGTTCTGTTTTGTAATCGCCGATAACCATGAAATCCTCATCTGCAAGTACGCCTGATTTCAGCATTTTGTGAAGATTCTTGATATACTCCTCTGTAAGCGGTTCAGACAAGGTATCCAATACATAGTCAAAGCACCTGAAATGATTGACCGTTTCAATAATATCGTTGACAGGTGTATTTTTCGCATCAATTGTTCTGGTTTCGTAAATATAACGTGTCTGGTCGTAGGACAGCTGACTTCCCTCAATATGGTTGGAATTGTATGCAAAGTCTATCTGTAATTTATGATAGATACCACCACGATATCTGGCTTTCTTTTCACAAATCAGTTTTTCTGAAAGTGTTTTCATGACAGTTCCTTTCTGTGGCAGTTCCTGTTCTGCCTACTCCGCTTAGTGGACACACCATATAACTCAGGGTCAGACAACTCCCTCTACAATGGTTCTGCCGTTCAATTCAATCGTGTGCACACCACTATGTTTATTTTTGTTGAAATTAAAGCTGAGAAGATAGCCCTTGTCAATGTGATAATAATCCAGATATTCGGATAACTGTTTTTCACCTTGTGTATTGTATTCCTCACCATGCCAGATTTTAAGCTC
>CAMCMW010000412.1 GCA_945876155.1 uncultured Ruminococcus sp.
GCCCACTGCACCAGTCCCAGATTATTTTTCTTCTTATCGTCGTATTCTTCAAACTGAATTTCATTGCTAAAACTTTTTTCACTGCCATATTCGATCCACGGAATTTCGCACCAGCTTGTCCATTTTCCGTCTGAAACAGACTCTTTCACAACACCATCTGCAATGGATTTTGCATAAATGACATTGCCGTTTCCTATATATACACCAAAAATATTACCGCTGACCACAGCCGTTCCGATCGTTTCCGGCAATGAGTCTATACTGCCTTTTACAGATGCAGTACTGTACATGTCCTGCACTGTTTCAGCGTAATCCTCGGCTAAAATCGTTCTGCTTTCAGCGTCATACCACAGATATGATTTCAGAAAAGTGAAATTATCCACCGTCCTGCGACTCTGCCATTTATCGCAATCTTCTTTGATTTCATCTGGGTATTTTTCTTTCAGCGCCTTGTATTTTTCCGATGACAACACATTACCATCTGTGTAGGGAACATATCCCCACTGAGTTTCACAGGCATTTTCTGCCCATCGTACAAGATCAATGTTATTCTTCACATCAGGATTCACAAACAGATTATTATCTATACTAACGTTGGAGATCACAGCATAGGAACGCATAAATTCATTGTAATCAATGCTTAGCCCATACTTTTTATTCAGGGAATCAATCAGATTTTTATTATCATTTTCCTTAAAAAAAGAACAGTATTCCAAAAAGAAATTTTCATTTTTCTGAACATTTTCAAAATAGGTAAGGTATATGATCTGTGCTTTTACAGTTTGTGTTTTTAAACCGGATTTGCTGAGCGTATCTGAAATTGACTTTCCATCAAGCTGTATCTGCGAAATATGAACAAGCTGTTCCTGTGAGAGACTTTGTACAAACTGGCTGTAATCTGGTTTTGATACACCTGATACCGAAGAAAACTGATTGCCGATTGCAAGCAATACCATAACAGGCAGAAGTGCTATGGTTATAAGCAGAGCTGCAATGAAGCCAACAGCTTTCCATGTACGTTTGTCTGCTGCAAGGCAGACCGCCGCTTTTTTTACAACAGCTGCGACAGTAATACTCATGAGAAGCACCTCACTTCCAGTTCAATGCTGTTGTCATTTGCTTTCATTTCAACGCATTGCTTGTATACTGTTGCGTGCTGCTCTGATGTAAAAGTTAAAGGCTGACCGTTTTTTAACAGCCAGCCTTCATAGGTTTTTCTTGAATTATATGCGTATCTTGTTTTCCATATTCCGTATTTTTTATTGTGCATTTTATCTTCCTCCAGCTTTACCAAATAATTTTTCCTTGTATTCTGGTGCGTGAACCTGCAGCAGATATCGTTCATTTCCGCATCGGTAAAGACATGATCCGCGCTCCGGATACTTGATCAGTGAAAATTCCGACATTTCAAGCTGCAAAGTATCAGTATAGGCTCTCGGCTCAACATTTCCGGCATTGAACAAAAACTGATGAGTAGGAATTGCAAACAGCGGCTTTGTAAATTCCCTGACTTCAGGAATCAGAAAATCATCAACATTCTGAGAGGCTATTACTACCGCCGACTCCTTTTTTCGCACACGTTTCATAGCGTTTCGTATGTATTCAATAGCCGTCAGATTTGTTAAAAAGAGGTACAGCTCATCAACTGCCGCAGCAGTATTTCCTTTGCTCAGCAGCTGATTGCTCATGTAGCTGAGAATATTAAACAGCAGCGTATCCTTTAGTCTTTTGTTAGTGTCCATAAGTCCTTTCACGCCGAAGCACAGAAACTCAGAATCTTTAATATTTGTATGACCATTGAAATATTTTGACTCTGCACCCTTGCACATACTGTGAAGTCCAAGACAGATATTCTGCAGATTTTCCTCGGTATACAAATGCTTTTTGTCATGGTCAAATACCATATATTCTTTTTCTGTCAGCTCATACAAGTCCTGCATTATTGGATAATCGGTTGGTTTCAGCCTGTCAAAATCCGTCATATCATCAATATCAAAACGGGCATATAACTTCATAAGCATAATTTCTATGGTATCAATTTCGCTGTCGGAAAAATTCTTGTATGCACGAAAAAAATCTTTAAGATAGCTTATGTGCTGACTGAGTCTTGTTACTTTTCTGAACGCTTCAGGACTGTCCTCCATGATTTTTTCACCGTTACTCCACTCTTTAGGTTCCAGCGGATTTATCATATATTCTCCCGACATAAAATCAAGGTATGTACCACCCAGATTTTCTGTAAGTTCCTGATACTCCTGTTCTGCGTCAAGTATTATTACACTTTTTCCGGATTCACGCAGATTGGTCAGCAAAAGCTTCATAAGGTAACTTTTACCCTGACCGCTGTTTCCAAGAATCAGAATATTTGAATTAGTCTTATCCTCACTGCGATGATCAAAGTCCACAAGAATGTTGCTGCCAAACTTGTCCCTGCCAATGTAAAAACCTTTTTCATCTGTCTTGCCGCTGTAATTGAGTGGATAAAGATTTGCAGCAGAACTTGCCGGAAGTACACGTTCATACAAGCTTCCGAATGCATTGTACCCAAATGGCAAAGCAGACAACATTCCCTCTTTCTGCCTGAGAATCAGCCTGTCAACTGTAATTTTAGAACGTGTCAGTTCCATGAGAATGTCTGACTGAAGTTCCTTTAATCT
>CAMCMW010000413.1 GCA_945876155.1 uncultured Ruminococcus sp.
AGCTTTTTCCGTCTGAGCTTGACGCTTTCAGAGCCTATGCGGAGTGTTATCCGGATAACTGCGTACTGTTGGTTGACACTTACAATGTGCTGAAATCCGGTGTGCCAAATGCAATAAAGGTGTTCAGAGAGCTTGCGGAAAAAGGGTATAACAGCGGAGGAATACGCATTGACAGCGGTGATATTGCGTACCTTTCCAAAAAAGCAAGAAAAATGCTTGACGAGGCTGGTTTCCCAAATCACAAGATAGTTGCGTCAAATTCCCTTGACGAGTACCTTATAAGAGATTTGCTTGTACAGGGGGCAGCACTTGACAGCTTCGGCGTTGGAGAAAGACTGGTCACAAGCAAGGCAGAACCGGTTTTCGGGGGAGTTTACAAGCTTGTTGCCGTAGGGGAGAACGGAAAAATTGTTCCGAGGATAAAGCTTTCGGAAAATACCGCTAAAATCACCAATCCGGGCTTTAAGAAACCGGTAAGGCTTTTCTGCAAGAACACCGGAAAAGCTCTTGCGGATGTTATTCTTCTTGAAAATGAGAGGATAGACGAGAGCAGTCCTTACGAGATATTTGACCCCGAACACACTTACAAGAAAAAGCTGCTGACTGATTTTTCCGTAAAGGAACTGCAAAAGCCGGTGTTTGAAAAGGGTGTGTGCGTTTACGATAGACCGTCCGTTGAGGAAATAAGGGAGTACTGTCAGCAGGAACTTTCCAAGATTTGGGACGAGGTAAAGCGTTTTGAGAATCCTCACAAGTACTATGTTGACCTGTCCCATGATTTGTGGAACATGAAGCAGGAACTGCTTGACAGGTATTTTCATTTGTAAAAATTCCGACTGAAAATCCCGTTTTGGTTTATCCGGAACGGGGACATTTTCAGTGAAAAAAGGAGATGTGTGAATGGACTCAATTATAATACTGACGTTCAGCGCTTTTTGCTTTATCTGCGCCTATTTTTCAAGAAACAGCCGCAGAATCGGAAAGTGTAAATTTTATGACGGAGTGATAACCAATATATATTATACAGCCAAAGAAATTACCATTCGATATGCTGTCGGCGAAAATACATACACACATATTTTTGACGGAAAGGATTTCCCTAAGAGGAGGGTTTCTGAGGGAATGTCAGTTATGGTTATGACAATGAATAATATTCCGGTTTCGGCGACATACAACAAAAAAGGAAAAAACTATGATTCAGTTTCAACACGCAAAAGGCTGATAGCTTTTGGAATACTTGCGCTGCTTGCCGGAATTATCAGTATGTTTAATTAAGAACTTGTTCTAATGGAGGGTGCCATGCCGACAACTAAGGAATATTTTGACGGAGTACAGCAAAAGCTTTCAGGTATTGAGGGCATTTCCTACAGAAAAATGATGGGGGAATATGTCGTTTACTACAAGGATAAAGTTGCCGGCGGACTATGTGACGACAGGTTTCTTGTAAAGCCTGTTAAGTCTGCCGGAGAGCTTTTGCCGGACGCAGAGCTGGAACTTCCCTATGAGGGCGCAAAGCCTATGTTAAGAGTGGACAATAGTGTAAGCGGAGAATTTATTTAAATGCTTTTTGAGGCAATGTATGACGAACTGCCAAAGCCTAAAAAACGCAAATAATTTTAAATGCCTCGCAATTTCTTGTTTTTTACTATTGCAGAAAATGAGGATTTTTGATATAATAAAATAGTATTTTGAAATCCGGAGGGAAAGTATGAAGGTTATAGGAATTATAGGAGCAATGCCGTCTGAGCTTGCTGATATAAGAAAAACTCTTGCCGGTGCGGCTGTTGTAAAGCATTCCGGCTTTGAGTTTTACATAAATACCTTTGACGGCAAGCTTGTTGTGAATGCTTGCTGCGGTATCGCAAAGGTAAACGCATCTGTATGTACGCAGGTTATGATAGACCGCTTTAACGTTGACGCTATTATAAATACTGGTGTTGCGGGCGGTATGGATACTGCTGTTAAGGTGTGCGATATTGTTGTGTCAAACGAGGTACTGCCCCACGACCTGGAGCTGAGATTCCTTGACAACTATCCGCCGTACAACAGCATTTTCAAGGCTGACCAGAAGCTTATGGACACAGCCTGTGAAGTGTGTGACGAGTTTGGCTACGCAAAGCATATCGGACGTATCGTTTCCGGCGAATCGTTCATTTCAAGCAGTGAAGTGAAAAAGCAGATTTGCGACAAGTTTTCGCCACTTGCAGTTGACATGGAAAGCTCTGCTATCGGTCACTGTGCTTACATGAATGAAGTTCCGTTTCTGAGCCTGAGATGTATCTCAGACAATGCGGACGACGAGGGCGAAATGTCCTTTGACGAGTTTGAAAAAATTGCCGCAAAGCGTGTTGCGGAAATAGTTCTTGAAGTGATTAAGAGGATTTGATATTGAACAGTGAAATGACTTCTGCGGAGTATATTGCCGCAGTATCAGATATAATTTCAAAAAGGGAAAGTCCGCCCCTTGCCTGTGTTCACAGCTACGGCTGTCAGCTGAATTTTTCTGACGGCGAAAAGATTAAGGGTATGCTGGGAAAAATGGGCTACGGCTTTACCGATAATCCCGAAAACGCAGATTTTGTTATCTTCAACACCTGTGCTGTAAGGGAAAACGCCGAGGACAGGGTTTTTGGCAATCTGGGATTTTTAAAGCACT
>CAMCMW010000414.1 GCA_945876155.1 uncultured Ruminococcus sp.
CATACACAGTACCGGTGGAAAAATACGTTGTAACTGATTCTTCCGGAATTGACGACGGCGGAGATTTCAAGTATTTTGAAGTTCAGGATACACCATGAGGGGGAGAGAAAGATGAAAAAACTGAAAGGCTTTACCCTTCTGGAACTTGTTATTGTTATGGCGATTTTTACCGGTATTGCAGTAGGCGCAATGGCGATGATAAGACCGGCTATGCAGCTTTTTAACAAGACTGCCTCTCAGGAGGGTGCAAGTGCTGATATTGACAATATTTCCAGGTATATCCAGGATAATCTGAAATATGCGGACAGGGTGAATGTGTATTACGGCTATGGTCAGACGTCGGTTTCTGATATGCTTGGTCTGACTATACCAAAGGCACTGCCTTCCCTTACAGTGGAGGATAGTACCTATAAAAAAGATTATATTGATAAAAAACCACTGGAATTTTTCCGTGAATACTATTACAGCTTCGCAGGCGAGTATGAAAAACAGAAAGTATATGTAATGGAAATAACCAGTACTGGATTTATTAATATATATACATCTTCTCTTAAAACCGGATATGAAGTTCCGAATACCAAAACTTCAATTAATGACGAATTTTACCAGGACTACAGTTTCAGTATTACCGGCTGGGATTTTTCGCCGCCAAATCTTACTGTTTCAATGAACATTGAGTATAACGGCGTTACAAAAGGCGATGACGGAAATACTAGAAAACTGAATCAGGAGAAAAAGATTGGTCTGACTTTTTTGAATATATCTCAGCGTTCAGAATACGATGTCATTGAAAGGGCAACAGCGGAAAGCGGATATACTCTGGCGACTGATGCAGAAGATGAATACAGTATAAGTGAGGGAAAAATCAGCAGCCGTCCGGCGTCAGCGTACAAATACTTTGCGCCTGAGACTTTGCCCGATGCTGAAGACATGGGAAACACCTATATCATCTACACTGTCCCTGAAATAATAATCTCATAAAAAATCAGGCAGTCCGAAAGAACTGCCTGAAATGATTTATATGAACATATTAAGCCACCAGTCAACCAGCTGATTGCCCCAGAGGGTACCGATAAAAAGACCGATTGAAAGATAAGGTCCGAAAGCAAATTTGGATTCACCGCTTAACTTTTTCTGGATAAGTCCGCCGATTGCTGCGATGATTATTCCAAGGAATGCGGATATCACAATCGCCTTGTTGCCTATGAGAAATCCGGAGGACGCCATAAGGAGCGTGTCCCCAAGCTCGATACCCCTGATTCTTTCGCCGGTGTTTTTCAGAATTATTTCTGCGGAAATTTCACCGATAAGGAAAAATGGTACGCTTATAAGCAGTCCGCCGGCAATACGCTGTAAAATGGTAAGACTGTCGGTGAAAATGGCGGACAGGACTGCGAGAACCGTAATTGCAATAAGCAGCCGCAGGTCGATTTCAAGGGTGTCAAAATCAATAAAGCCGATAACTATAAGCACTAAAAAGAAAATGCACAAAATTATTGATTTGACATTGAAATCCAGAACCATAAAGGTTATAATATATATAAGAGCGTTCAGAAGTTCAACAGCCGGGTATCGTGCAGAGATTTTTGCTTTGCAGCTGCGGCATTTTCCTCTCAGAAATATCCAGCTGAACAGCGGTATAAGGTCATAGGACTTGATTTTCTCTCCGCAGCTGACACAGTGGGAGGAGTTTTTAACCAATGACTCGCCCTTTGGCAGACGGCAGATAACCACATTCAGAAAACTGCCGATACATATACCGAAAACAAAAATAATTGTATAGAATATAATATAAAAGTTTGTGTCTAAATTATCAAGACCTAAAAGTGTGTCGGACATCATTTACCCTCCGATGATTGTTATATTGTATATACTTATTTTAACACATTCTGATTATAATTACAAGTTTATTTTATTCCGGAGGTTATAAATGAAAAATCTCAGAATTGGTGATTACCTCGTTTCAAAGGGACTTATCACCGAAGAACAGCTTATGAAAGCACTTCAGACACAGAAAGAATCTCAGGGAACAAAGAGATTCGGTGAAGTCATAATAGAACTGGGTATGCTGTCGGAGGTAAAGTTTGCACAGGCGCTTTCAAGCAAACTGAAAGTACCATTTGTTGACCTTTCCAACATGAAAATCGACGAGGAGGCGGCAAGCAAGATACCTGAGGCACTTGCGAAAAAGCATACAGTAATTGGTATAAGCATACAGGGGAAACGTCTTACAGTCGCAATGGACGACCCTATCAACTTCAACATTCTTGAGGATATCAAGATTTCCACAGGTATGGACACAATACCAGTCCTTGCCACAAAGACTGCAATAAACAAGGCCATAGGTAAAACCTACCAGAAACAGAGCGTTGACAGCGTTATGGAGGACGTTTCACAGCACAGCGCTGAGGAACAGGTTGACGACGGTTCAAAGGAGAGAATTGAGAGTGCGCCGATTGTAAAGCTGGCGACGACTATTGTTGAAAACGGTTTCCGTGCCGACGCTACTGATATACATATTGAGCCGTTCAAGAAGTATACGAGGATTCGTGTCCGTGTAAACGGCGAACTGGTTGACCTGATGAACGTTTCAAACGTAGTCCCCAACTCCCTTGCTACCCGTTTAAAGCTTATCAGAGGTATGAACATTGCT
>CAMCMW010000415.1 GCA_945876155.1 uncultured Ruminococcus sp.
GGACAGATTAAAAAACTGCTTGATCAGAGCTTTGCAGAAAACAGCAGAATACGTATAATGCCTGATGTACACGCTGGTGCCGGCTGTACTATAGGCACGACAATGACTATCAGTGACAAGGTTGTTCCGAATCTTGTGGGAGTGGATATCGGCTGCGGAATGGAAACTGTAGCACTGAAAAATACAAGAATCGAACTGCCAAAACTGGACAGCTTTATTCATGAAAATATACCAGCGGGAATGACTGTCCGTACAGATGTGCATAAATACATTGCTGAAACGCACCTTGAAAAGCTCCGCTGTAAAAACAGTATCAATCTGCAGCGTGGGGAACTGAGCCTTGGTACACTGGGAGGCGGAAATCACTTTATCGAAATTGACAAAGATGACGATGGAAAGCTTTACCTTATAGTACATTCCGGAAGTCGTAATACCGGCTTGCAGGTAGCACAGTATTATCAGGACGCCGCTTTTAAGGCATTGGGCAGTCAGGAGGAAATACCCTATGAGCTTGCATATTGTGAGGGAAGTATGCTTGAAGATTACCTTTATGATATGGCAATAATGCAGGAGTTTGCTGACTGGAACAGGCGTGCAATAGCAGATACCATTATGAAAGGGTGCAAGCTGAAAGAGGAATACCGCTTTACGACAATCCACAACTACATTGACCTGGAACATGGTATTCTGCGAAAGGGTGCAGTGTCTGCACAGAAAGGCGAAAAACTGCTTATACCGATAAATATGCGTGACGGTGCGCTTATCTGTGAGGGACTCGGAAATGAAGACTGGAATTATTCAGCGCCTCATGGTGCAGGCAGATTAATGAGCCGCAGGGAAGTAAAGGATACTTTTACAGTCAGTGTATACAAAAAAGAAATGGCTGGTATCTATTCTTCAACAATTAATGAGTGCCCTATGGCATATAAAAGTATGGAGGATATTCTGTCACACATTTCACCCACTGCAAAGGTTATAAAACAAATCAAGCCGATTTATAATTTTAAAGCCGGTGAAAATCAGGGGAGGAACGGAAAGAAGAAATGTGTACAAAAATGATTATTTATAAAACAGTCTGACATTTGAGCATATATGATAATGAAACTCAAAAGAATGTTGTAAATCTAATATTCAGAAAATATTTTAGCAAAGAAAAAGCAGAGAAACCTCAATGGAATCTCTGCTATTTCTATGGGTCTGAAAAAACTGTTAGCGCACTATCACAGAATTTTACACAAAAAATAACGCCCTCTGAATCACTTCAAAGAGCGTAACAGTTTCGTATTGTGACTATGAAATAGATGAATAGTAACCTGTCGGGCAATAAAAAAACGGATTCCACAAAAATGAAACCCGATTTGTCCTGTCCGGTCACGGACTGGTGCGCCAGATGATGCCAAAGCCGAACACTCGACGCCTGAACCGCTTGTAGATGTTTCAACCAAATCAAGCGTTATTTTACAATTTTCGCTGGTATAATTTAAAACAATAATAATTTTGTTATTATCATATAAAAACACCGAGTTTAAGAATGTATCAACTAAGAACACACGATATCCTTCGTCGTTAATATCACCATTTCGGAAACGTTCTAGGAAGTAAACAATCTGATCCCGCTCCAGTATCGGTTCAGCAATGAGCTGCTGTGCAATACCTTGCTCTATACATGTCCGTTCGGATTCAAGTTCCACAAGACGTGATTTTGTGCTTGGTGTAATAATTCCAGCTTCAATTGCTGCAAGCATATTATTTATTGCTTTCTCGTTTTCTTTAAGTTTTGATTCAAGTGCATGTAAAGCACTTTGATCTTTTTCTTTTTTCTGATATTCTATACAGTGATCAGCTACTTCATTTATAAATTCATCAGAATGAACAAGCTCCACAAGTTTATTGATTACAAGCTCTTCAATCCATTCTTTTTGGGCGCGTTCTTTGCTGCATTTATGAGCACGACGGTTATTGCAGGTATAATAATAATAAACTTTGCCTCGTCTGCTGGTTCCGCTGTCACCAGTCATAGGTTCGCCGCAGTGACCGCAAAACAATTTTGATGTAAGTAAAAAATTTGTGTCTCTTTTAGCAGCTGGTGATCTTCGGTGTCTTTCTATCATAGCCTGCACCTTATCAAACAGTTCTTTGTCCACGATAGCAGGTATCACGCCCTCGGCTCTTATATCTTTGAAGGTATACACGCCGACATATTTTTCATTTTTTAGAATGCGACTAAGACTGTTTTTATTAAAAAGTCCACCTCGTGAAGTTCGGAAACCTTCATTATTCAAACGAGTGTAAATATCCTTTGCAGGTTCTCCGGCCGCATATTCCTCAAATATGCGGCGTACAATCGGAGCTGTAGCTGGATCAATTTCAAAATGATCGTCCGGACTTTTTCTAAGCCCGAGAAGTGTCTGACCAAGAGTCTTATATTCAAGAGCACTGTCATAATTACCTCTCTTTACGTTCTGACTGAGGTTTTCGCTGTAATACTCAGCGTATCCTTCCATGACTGATTCCAGAATAATGCCCTCTGGTCCATCTGGTATCGACTCTTTGGCGTAGTAGATCCGGACACCGTTTTTCTTCAGCTTGTACTTATACATGGCCGAGTCATAACGATTACGGGCAAAACGATCCATTTTCCAGCAGAT
>CAMCMW010000416.1 GCA_945876155.1 uncultured Ruminococcus sp.
GATACAGTAGAAGAAGGTTTTACCAATGCACTTGCAGATGACGTCAGTGCGTTTGAAAAGCTTGTTGATCACTTTATTGATGTTCACGGGTTTACAAAAATTTTCTGCCTTACAGGATACGAATGTCTTGTTCAGTCAAGGGACAGACTGGAGGGTTACAAGAGATCTCTGAGAAAACACGGTATTGAAATAAGAGAGGATTATATACGCTACGGTGACTTCTGGGAGGCTGCCGCAAAAAATCTTGCGCATGAAATAATTGAAGGTAAAATTGAAAAACCTGAAGCAGTTATCTGTGCCAATGACTGGATGGCTATAAATCTCTGCAACACATTGACTGACAACGGATTTGATGTTCCGGGTGATATAGCAATATCCGGATATGACTTTATGCAGGAGGCGCTTGACAACGTTCCTTCAATTACAAGCTATGCTGCGCCTAATCATGCCCTGGGTGCAAGGACAATAGGTGTACTCTGGAAACTGATGACCGGAGAGGAATGTGAACTCTGCACCCATGACATAGGCTATGTTATAACCGGTCAGAGCTGCGGCTGCGGTAAAGACAGCAAGGAGCTTATGGCAAAGCGCAAGGCTGAGCTTAAAAATAAGCAGCAGTTTGAATCCATATATGAAGCCAGCAATATGGCTGAGGCGTTAACAAATACTTCCAATCTTGAAGAGTGTATAAATTGCCTTGACAATTATACATACCTGATAGACGGACTTGAAAATTACTACCTTTGCCTTTGCAGCGACTGGGACGAAGTGACCGATGATGAACTTCGTGACAACAGTTATCTGCGTTTCGGATATACTGATGTAATGACAATAAAGCACTGGAAGTACAGGAATATCCGAAAGCCGGATAATATCCAGTTTGATAAATCAATCATGCTGCCGGCATTGTGGGAGGACAGGGAAGAACCAACGGCGTTCTTCTTTACCCCGATACACTTCAATGACCGCTGTTTCGGCTATGAGGTCATTTCTTACGGAACCAAGCTTAAAACCTACGATAAGGTTTACCGTTCATGGAGCAAAAATATCAATAATGCACTGGAATTTATCCGTGTCCAGAATTACCTGAAAACTATCAATCAGCGCCTTTTTATGACTTCTGTGCGTGATGCTCTTACCGGAATTTTCAACCGCAAGGGTTTTGATAAATTTTCAGTGGAAATCGTTGAGGACGCAAGGAAAAATAAAAAGAAAGTATTTATTCTTGCCGCTGACCTTGACAGACTGAAAATGATAAACGATACCTATGGTCACAGCGAGGGTGACAATGCCATTCTTATTACTGCAAGAGCATTGAACACAAGCTGCATAAATAACGAGATATGCGCCCGTACAGGCGGTGACGAGTTTGTTGTCATAGGTTCAGGTAATTACGATGTGACGATGATAGATGAATATATAAGGTCAATAAACAGCTTTTTTGAGAGGTATAATGAATCCTCAGACAAGCCGTATAAAGTTGAGGCAAGTCTTGGCGTTTACTGCGGATTTGTTGATGATGAAACTCAGCTTAAAGAAATTATGGACGTTGCCGACAAGGAAATGTACGACAATAAGGTGAGAAGAAAAGCAAACAGGGTAGACTGAGAATTTTTTGACTATACCCCTCATATATTTTACAGAAGTTAATTTGCAGAATATATGGTGGTAAAATATGGTAAAAAGATTGTTCCGGATATTTGCAGCTGCTGTAATGGCGTGTTTCCTGGTTTTGAGCGTATATGCTGAAGACGCTGTACCCGAATACGAAATGAAAACCCTGCTTATGGAGGCGGAAACGGGTACAGTGATAAAGCACAGCGGAGGCTATGACAGGACTCCACAGGGTACCCTTAATAAGCTTATGACTGTTCTGCTTGCCGCAGAGGAGATAGAATCTGGCAATCTTGCAATGGACAGTGTTCTGACCGCAAGCTCGAATGCAAACTCCCAGAAAGGCGCTGTTGTGTGGCTTATGGCTGGGGAGAATATCACTGTTGAGGAACTGCTGAAATCAATCATTATCGGCAATGCAAATGACGCTTCAATGGTTATTGCCGAGGAAATCGGAGGCAGTGAGGAAGAATTTGTCCGCATGATGAATGCAAGGGCGTTTGAACTGGGCATGAGGAATACCGTTTTCAGAAACGCCGCCGGATATGACTGCGACGGGCAGTACTCCACAGCCCATGACATTGCACTGCTTTGCCGTGAACTTCTGAAACACGAGTTTCTTTATCCGTTGATGAATACATGGATTGATACTGTGAGAAACGGTCAGACGGAAGTTGTAAACGAGAACAAGCTGGTAAGGACATACGACGGTATAACCGGACTTAAAGCCTCTCATTCGGAAAAATCCGGCTACTGTCTTGCTATGGCGGCTGAGCGTGACGGCAAGAAATATATTGCGGTTGTTTTAGGGTGCGCTGATGAAAATGAACGGTTTTCAGTGGGAAAATCGCTTATGGCGGACGGATTTGCTTATTTCAAGGTGACTACACCGTCTTTTTCGGGCGAATTTATCAAGCCGGTAACCGTCAGAGGCGGTCTTGACAGGGCAGTTAGCATAACCGCCGGAAGTCTTGAGGGACTTGTTGTTCCGGAAAGCGGAGGCGAAATAAGTACCGTGGTCTTTATGCC
>CAMCMW010000417.1 GCA_945876155.1 uncultured Ruminococcus sp.
CAGATAACTATTTTCGGTCAGACCTATGAGGGATTTGACGTTATAGATAAGCTTACCGACCTTGAAGTCAATGAGGGTGACGACGAGACCAAAATCCCTGTTGACGACATTATGATTGAAACAATTGAGATTTCAACATACGGTGAATTAAAGTAAAGATATTTTATTATTTTGTAGGGGCGACCATTGGTCGCCCGTTGTTTTGGCGTTTCATGGCAGTTGAGCGTTCATTTCTTTGTACAGGCAAATAAAATGACAGTATTTATTAAAAATTGCTTAAAAAATGCTTGAATATGTTTTGTTTTTATGTTATAATGTATGTAATTACAGTACTGTTTTACCAGTACTTTATATAAAAAATCACAAAAGGAGAAAATCTATGAAATTCGGATTTTTCGATGACGCTAACAAGGAATATGTCATTACTTCCCCTAAAACCCCTTATCCGTGGATAAACTACCTCGGAACACAGGAGTTTTTCTCACTGATTTCCAATACAGCAGGCGGTTACAGCTTCTACAAGGACGCAAGACTCAGAAGAATTACACGTTACCGTTACAACAACGTGCCGATTGATATGGGCGGCCGTTACTTCTACATAAACGATAACGGTACTATCTGGAATCCCGGCTGGTCACCTGTCAAGACAGAACTGGACAGCTACGAGTGCCGCCACGGTATGGGCTATACTATTATAAAGGGTTCAAAGAATGACCTTACAGCTGAAGTTACTTTCTTTGTACCGCAGGACTATGCAGGTGAAGTTCAGCAGGTTGTTCTCACAAACAACGGTTCAGCTGCAAAGACATTCAAGCTGTTCTCATTTGCAGAATGGTGTCTGTGGGACGCTCAGGACGACTGCACCAACTTCCAGAGAAACTTCTCAACAGGCCGTGTAGAAGTTGAGGGTTCAACAATCTACCACAAGACAGAATACAGAGACAGACGTGACCACTACGCTTTCTATACAGTTAACGATGATATCGACGGTTACGACACAGACCGTGACTCATTTATCGGTCTTTACAACGGTTTCGGTGACCCACAGGCAGTTGTAGACGGCAAGGCTACAAACTCATTTGCTGACGGCTGGTCACCAATCGCATCACACTACAAGGAAATTACACTGGCTCCGGGCGAGAGCAAGACTCTTGTATTTATCCTCGGCTACGTTGAAAATCCGGCTGACAAGAAGTTTGAGGCTGACGGTCAGACAATCAACAAGGAAAAAGCCTATGCAATGATTGAAAAGTACAACACACCTGAAAAGGTTGCAGCAGGTCTTGCAGAGCTGAAGGCAGCATGGGATAAGCTGCTGGGTATCTTCAATGTAAGCACTCCGGACGACAAGGTTGACAGAATGGTAAACATCTGGAACCAGTACCAGTGTATGGTAACATTCAACCTTTCACGTTCAGCATCATACTTTGAAAGCGGTATCGGCAGAGGTATGGGCTTCCGTGACTCAAACCAGGATATCTTAGGTTTCGTACACCAGATTCCGGACAGAGCAAGAGAACGTCTTATCGACCTGGCATCAACACAGCTCCCTGACGGCGGCTGCTATCACCAGTATCAGCCTCTTACAAAGAAGGGTAACTCCGATATCGGCGGCGACTTCTCAGATGACCCGCTGTGGATGATTCTTTCAGTTGGTGCATACATCAAGGAAACAGGCGACTGGTCAATTCTTGACGAAATGGTTCCTTACGACAACGACGAGTCAAAGGCTAAGCCAATGCTCGACCACCTTGACGTTTCATTCTATCACATTGTAAATAATCTTGGTCCTCACGGACTTCCGCTTGCAATGAGAGCTGACTGGAACGACTGTATCAACCTTTCATGCTTCTCAGACAAGCCGGGCGAGAGCTTCCAGACCTATACAAACCCTAAGTTTGAGGCAGAGGGCGGCTACTCAAAGGTTGCTGAATCAGTAATGGTTGCAACACTCTTTACATACGCAGGTCCTACTTATGTTGGCATTCTCCGTCACCTCGGCAAGAATGAAGAGGCTGACAAGGCTCAGGCTGAGATTGACAAGATGAAGGACAACGTTATGAAACACGCTTTCGACGGTGAATGGTTCCTCAGAGCTTATGACGCTGAAGGCAACAAGATGGGTTCAAAGGAATGTGAAGAAGGTAAAATCTTCATCGAACCGCAGGGCTTTGCAGTTATGTCTGAAATCGGTAAGGATCAGGGCGCTGACATCAAGACTCTTGACTCTATCGACAAGTACCTCAACACACAGTACGGTCTTGTACTCAACAATCCTGCATTTACAAAGTACTATGTACAGTATGGTGAAATTTCAACATATCCGGGCGGATACAAGGAAAATGCCGGTATCTTCACACACAACAACGCATGGATTATCTGTGCTGAGGCTTATGCTGGCAGAGGTGACAAGGCGTTTGAGTACTATTCAAAGATTGCTCCGGCATTCAATGAAGATATTTCAGAACTGCACAAGACAGAGCCTTATGTATACGGTCAGATGATTGCCGGTAAGGACGCAAGCAGATTCGGTGAGGGCAAGAACTCATGGCTTACTGGTACAGCTGCATGGAACATGGTTGCTATTTCACAGTACATTCTGGGTGTACAGCCTGACTTCGACGGTCTGAAGGTTGACCCG
>CAMCMW010000418.1 GCA_945876155.1 uncultured Ruminococcus sp.
GATTTTCCGTCATATCACACAAAAATCTCTTGACATACGCCAGTATGCCTGCGAGCTTTTTATGCGGTCTGCCAAAAATCTGACTGCGCATCTGTACGACAATAATTGTGCGATATTGCCTTAAAGGGACAAATTAATGTCCCTTTTAACAAACAAACCTGACTGAAATTATCTTTCGCACTTCTGGTTTGCAACTGTGCATGAAGTCTTGCAGGCTGACTGACATGATGCCTGACACTTGCCGCAGCCGCCCTTCTTAGCGGATTCTTTAAGGTTTGCCTTATTGATAGTTCTGATATGTTTCATAAAAAACCTCCAAAAAATTATTTCTCAGAATTAATATAAACCTATTATATCACATATCCGACTGCTTTTCAATAGTTTTTCTCTTAAAATATACACAAATATTACAATGTTTTTATGTTAACTTTAGAACGGCGGACGCTTTATCTTTGAGTTTACCCCTGTTACCCCTCCTGCAGCCCCGGATATGCAAAGTATAATTAAATATCTTACCAGTCTGAAGGGCGGAAAACCTCTGAGATATATGATACCAGATAAAAATATAACGCCGTAGAGGATTGCACCGCACATTATACCGCTAAGTATACCCTTGTGTCTTTTGCGTTTGCCGTAAAGATACCCCGAAAAAAATCCCCCGGCGGAAACTGAAATGCTCAGCATTACAGATATCACCCCCGATGATAAATCCGCCTTTGAACCGGCATAGGCGAAAAGCAGTATCAGTGCGGCAGTAAGGGCAGTTCCGCAGAATGACGAGAAAAATATGCTGTAGTACTTTGATTTGCGCAGTCTGAATCTGTTTCTTCTCATTGCTGTTCACCGCCGTAACTGTTCCTGATAGTTTTTGAAAGCTTTGTGCGCTCCTCTTTTACGGTATCCGAAAAGGTGGAGGAATAGCTGTACACTGCAACGCCAAGACCGTTCTGGGCGCAGTACTCAGCCTGTCTGGAAACAATACCGTCCGTGTTTTTCCACTCGTCTTTTCCGCTGCCAGCCCACTTGTCCTCGTTTCCGATTTTGTACGTGCAGATACCCACCACAAGCTTTACCTCCTCACAGGTGTTGACTGACTTCCAGCTGTCAACAGTTTTTTCAAAAGGACAGCTTTCGTTTTCAAAGCCGAAATAAATCTGCGGCACGATATAATCGCAGTAACCGGACTGTGACGCCCACGCTTTTACGTCCGCATACTGGCTTGTGTAGTTGGAATCCATGTTTCCCTGGGGGCTTATACCGAAGAGTAAATCCGGGTTTTCGCTTTTTACGGTATCATACATCATCTTCACCATTTTGCTGATATTTTCAGTTCGCCATGAAGAAAGGTCACTGCTGTCTGACAGGGAAAACGCCGCTGCATCAAAGGTTTCATCGGTAGTGGGGTAGAAGTAATCGTCGATGTGGAAACCGTCAACGCTGTAGTTTTCGGCGATTTCTTTAATACCGTCTGAAATGTAGCTGAGTACCTCTGAATATGCCGGATTCAGATACCAGTAGTCGTCGGTTTTGACTATGTATGTGCCGTTTTTGTCCTTGTCATTGTACCACTGCTTTATAAGATAGCTGTCGTCAAGGTTTTTCAGCTGTTGGTCAGTCTGACAGCGAAGAGGGTTAAGCCACCCATGAACGGAAAGACCAAGCCCATGCGCCGTATTTACCATTATTTCAAGAGGGTCATAATCGCCGTCATAGTACTCGCCTTTTGGGAAAATCTCAGATTTGTAATAGCAGTCATTGAACGCCCGGACGTGGACATACAGCGTGTTTATCCCCATTTCCTTTGCGTTTTTAAAACATTCGTATACACTGTCTGTAAATTCCTTTTCACTTTTTCCTTTCAGTATATTCTGATAATCCATATAAGTAAACCACATTCCAACCTGAGTTTCAAAATTCAGCGGTGCGGTTTCAGCCGACTGGTTTTCTTCTGTCGGTTCATACACTCCCAGCTGTGCAATAGTCTGTTCGTTAAGAGAGATATCAGCGTCAGAGTGCGGCTGGTTTGTTTCCGGTTCTGAGCATGAAACACACAGTATAATCATAACAACTGAGAGCAAAGCAATAATAATTCTTTTCATTTCAGCACGTCCTGTTACCATAGTTTGTACATTTTATGATTTGTCCGGAATTATTATTCATAATAAAAAGTCCCTGCGAAAAACTCACAGGGACTATACAAGAGGAATAAAAAGGAAAAAGTGAGTTAAAATCCAGTTTATTCTCTTGCTGGCGTTAAATTGTATATTGCAAGGCAGAATGTTGCCTTAAAATATTATACAATTAAAAATTTTATTTTTCATGTATAATGTATGGATTTTTTATGAACAATCCGTGAACGGCACTACACATCTGTTTACAGCACAGTTTCTGATACCGCCACGCCGTCCGCCGAAAAATAAAAAATGAATAATTTAAAAATACATCTTGAAATCTTCACGAAAAATTGTTATACTATATTAGTATAAGTGTAGAAGGAGGTCTGTCGGTTGAATGAGTCATACAGATATCTGATAAAATTCCTGTTGGTATTCTTAGGAATTTTTGCTCTGATTTTCATAATAACTCTTTTAACGCCGAAAATTGCGGCTGTTGTTGACAGGATAATCGCTCAGATAT
>CAMCMW010000419.1 GCA_945876155.1 uncultured Ruminococcus sp.
CTGCTGACTGCCTTTTTCACCGACAGCAAAGTTACGGACTATGACAGTGCAAAAACTGCTGACACAAAAGTTTATGCATATTATTTCAGCTATCTCCTTGAAAACGGAATTTACACTGCCCCTTCCCAGTTTGAGGCAATGTTTGTTTCAGCGGCTCACAGCGATGAGGATATCGAGAAAACCTGTGATACAATTATGAAATATAAATTTACTGGCTGACATTTTGCCTCCTGTCTGATTGCAGATGGGAGGCAATTATTATGCATTATTGCCTATAAAAAGGATAGGAAATAGGAAGAAATTTGTAGGAAAAGTATAATTCTACAAAACCTATTGACTTAGTAGAATAAAAGGTGTATAATGATGATGTTGCAAAACGAAATTCATTATGAAAGTCGGTGAAAGTATGAAGTTTAACACTGCATTGCTGCATCAGAATTTTAACGGAGAGGAATTTACAGGTTCTACAGTCATGCCGATATATCAGGTCAGTGCATTTGCCCATGAATCGGCTGAAAAGCTTGAAAAGGTATTCAACAATAAAGCGCCGGGCTTTGCATATACAAGGATAAGCAATCCTACGGTTGACTCCTTTGAAAAGAGGGTCGCCGCGATGGAAAACGGTATCGGCGCTGTAGCCTGTTCTTCCGGAATGGCGGCTGTTACAATGTCACTTCTGAACATTCTTGAATCGGGAGATGAGATAATTGCAGGGTCGGGACTGTTCGGCGGTACTATAGATCTGTTCGGTGATTTAAAGGCGTTCGGAATTACAACAAGATTTGTTCAGAATGTCACAGCGGAGGAAATTGAGCCGCTTATAAACGATAAGACAAAGGCTGTATTTGCCGAACTGATAGGCAATCCGAAACTGGACGTTGTTGATCTGAAAAAAGTTTCAGAGCTTGTTCACAGTCACGGAATACCGCTGATTATCGACAGCACCACAGCAACGCCTTATCTGATTCACCCCTTTGAATACGGTGCAGACGTGGTTGTACATTCATCGTCAAAATACATAAACGGCGGAGGAAACGCCATAAGCGGAGTTATTATCGACAGCGGAAATTTCAAATGGGAAAATCTCCGATGTAAGGGACTGGAAGAGTACCGCAGATACGGTAAATTCGCCTACCTTGCAAAGCTGAGAAACGGCATCTGGAGAAATATCGGCGGCTGTCTTGCGCCGATGAATGCGTTCATGAATTCTGTGGGACTTGAAACCCTCGGACTTCGCATGGAGCGTCTTTGTTACAATGCCTTAAAGCTTGCGGAATTTTTAGACAGTACTGACGGAATTGAAGTCAATTATCCGGCGCTTAAAAGCAGTCCTTATTATGAACTGGTTCAGAAACAGTTCGGAGGAAAAGGCGGGGCGATACTGACAATCCGGACAGGCAGCAAGGAAAAAGCTTTTAAGCTTATAAACAGTCTGAAATACGCTGTAAACGCCACAAATATAGGCGACATCAGAACACTTGTTATTCATCCGGCAAGTACTATTTATACTCACAACTCATAGGAACAGAAAAAGAATGCCGGAGTTTATGACGATACAATTCGTATCAGTATCGGAATTGAAGATATAGCTGACCTGATTGAGGATTTCTCACAGGCAATTGAAAAATGGAGGATTAAAAATGGCTGTTGATTATGCTGCATTAAAAAAAGGCGGTTTCATGCGCCAGAAACAGAAAAATAATTTTTCACTCAGACTTCGTGTCGTAGGCGGAAATCTCACCGCAAAACAGCTTGCAAAAATTGCTGAAACTGCGGAAAAATACGGTGACGGTCATGTTCACCTTACATCACGTCAGAGTGTGGAGATTCCTTTTATAAAGCTTGACCAGATAGACGAGGTCAAGGCACTGCTTGGCGAGGGCGGCGTTGAACCGGGAGTATGCGGACCGAGAGTTCGTACTGTTACAGCCTGTCAGGGTGAAGCAATATGTCCCAGCGGCTGTATTGATACATTCGCTCTTGCAAAGGAACTTGACGAAAGGTACTTCGCAAGAGAACTGCCCCACAAGTTCAAGTTTGGTATTACAGGCTGTCAGAACAACTGTCTGAAAGCTGAGGAAAATGACCTTGGCATAAAGGGCGGTATCAAGGTTGCATGGAAAGAAAGTGACTGCATAAACTGTGGCGTATGCGAAAAGGCGTGCAGAACAAATGCAATTACTATTTCCGACGGTAAAATTTCCGTAGACGAAAACAAGTGTAATTTCTGCGGACGCTGCGTCAAAGCCTGTCCTACAGAGGCATGGGACACAGTTCACGGCTATATCGTTTCATTCGGCGGTCTGTTCGGAAACAATATAAGCAAGGGCGAAACAATCATTCCGTTCATTGAGGACAAGGAAAAGCTTATGAAGATTTGCGACGCCGCAATACAGTTTTTCGATGACAACGCCAATGCAGGGGAGCGTTTCAAGTTTACCCTTGACCGTGTAGGAAAAGACAAATTCAAAGAAAAGATTCTGGAGGCATATAATGGCTGATTTTAATATTGATGATACAGTTGACATTACAAATGTAGTCTGCCCGGTAACTTTTGTAAAGGCAAAGGTCGCTCTTGAAGAGCTTGACGACGGACAGATACTTTCAATTAAAATGAACGACGGCGAACCCGTTCAG
>CAMCMW010000420.1 GCA_945876155.1 uncultured Ruminococcus sp.
TCCCATCGGAAGATTCACAACCATGCCGTTCTTCTGTTTTTGCCGCACCCCTGCCCTGACCTTTTTGCTTATGTCTTTCGCATAAAAATCATTGAAAATCTGCTTGAAACCAATCAGCAAATCATCGTTTTCATTGGCTGTGTCAATGCCCTCAGTCACAGAAATCACCTTGACATTGTTCTCTCTGAGGTGGTCGATGAACAAAGCAGTCTGAGTTCTGTGCCTGCCCAAGCGGGACAAATCTTTTACCAGTACAGCGTCAATTCTGTTTTCGTCCACAGCACGTTCAAGTTCACCCAAGCCTTTTCTTTGAAACGTCATGCCTGAAACGTTGTCATCAAAGCTTTCACCGACAATTTCATGACCGTTCTGTTCTGCGTAGTCAGCAAGTATCTGCCGCTGATTCTGTAAGCTGTTCATTTCCTCATCTTCATCTCTGGACAGGCGATAGTATAGCCATACCCTCATTTTTTTTACCTCCTCTGGCAGTCGCATCACCCTTTCGGGTGTTACGACACACCATACCACATTACTGCTCACAAGTCCAGACCTACGGTTTGAATTCTACCTTACCAATAAAGGAAAGGTAATTTTTTATCAGTCCTTCTACGAATTTATCAAATAATTTATTGTTGCCGTTGTAGGTGACAATAACTGAATTGATTTTGGGTATCTCTCTTTGTCTTGACATATCTTTATCGCCCTCCATGACATTCCTGCGTTCGTTTTACTTGTGAAAATTAAATTGAGCATTTCACTATTTCCTTTCTATCTCAAATTTTTATAAATCCGGCACAACTCCTTAAAATTTGCCGATTCTATGCGGTTTTCTAAGCTTACAACTCCTGAATTTCTGATTTCTTGATTTTACAACCCCTTTACAGAAACTCCGTAAACCTCGTAGAATGGCAGTCGGCTTTGCCGTCTGCTGTGAATGCAACCCCGTTGCTTTAACTTGCCAGCATGATGCTGGACCCATTTCGGGCAAACTTTTTATGTGACCTTTCTTCACTGCACGACCACATAACTAGACAGTATAATTTTGGTGAATTAAGTGATTGTAACTGCAGTGAGCAAATTGTCCTGTGCGGTCACGCACTTGGGACACAGAATGCTCCACGTTCGCTTGTGTGCCGTTATCATGTTCTCCGCCGATAACTTCTCCTACTGAAAATCAGAAGGCACAAATCGCCTTGTTTTGCCCTGATTCAGGCGTGACAGTAACTTTTGCGTGACAGAAGAAATATTTTTACTGACACGCCCTCAGACAACGCTGTTACGGACTTTGCGAACTTTCCGTGACAGTAACTACGGCTGTAATTTTACTGTCACTACTGTCACGCTCATGGTCATAGTGAAGAATAATTTTACGTCCGCCATGAACACGTCTGTACTGAAAATCAACACCATACTTTTTAAGTGTGTAACCATTCTGAACAAGATCACGAGTAACTCGATTTGAAAAGAATTGTTCATCACTAACAGATTTCAGCTGCTCTACCAATTCGGTAGCCGAGCCCTCAAAGTGAATTACTTTTTTGATGTAAACATAAACTGCTGCAAGAAAAATGTTGTCTTTATTTTTTGAAATTGTCGGTTCATCTTCCGCAATCCACTTTTTCAAATCTGTATCAAACTGCAAGTTAATTTCAGCGTTTTCAATGTCACGTCCAACGCAATGCAGAACAGCTTTCCGACTTCCACGCTTTGTTTCAATCAGCACCATACTTCCGTCAACGCATCCGCTGATACCGGTTGAACCTGAAATCATGTTGAACGGATCTTTGTCGGAACACTTTCTGGTATGATGCACAAGTACAATTGCAATTTCAAGTCTGTCAGCAAGTGATTTCAGAACAGACAGTTCCTTGTAATCTGAACCGTATGATGATTCATTTTCATTACGCACCATTTGCAGAGTATCAATAATCACTATTTTCAAGTCGATATGTTCTGATTTGAACTTTTCAATCTGCACCTCCAGTCCGTCACCAATTGAATCTGCCATAACCGCAAAGTACAGATTGTCAGCAGGCTCATCTGTAATTTCGTAAAGACGATTTTGTATTCTTGAAAAGCTGTCCTCTAAACATAAATACAGTGCAGTGCTGCACAGAGTTTCGTATCCTATGACTTTTTCTCCTTTTGCTATACTCAGACATAGATCAAGTGCAAGCCACGATTTCCCGACCTTCGGCGCACCGGCAAGTATATACAAGCCCTGTGAAATCAATCCGTCAACAACAAATTCAATTGGTTTGTACACTGTAGTCATGATTTCTTCACAAGACTTTGAATCAAGCTTTTTCATTCTGTCATACCTCCTTTACCAGATTTAAGAGTGCAAACAAAAAAGCCTGCAAAGACTCTTAAATCTTTGCAGGCTATGTTTCCAATTCTATGGTATATCATCTTCAGGCTCTTGTCAATAGTTTCTGATAAGAATATCCGTTTTGCACATGAAACAGACTATGTGTCAGCTTTGTTTTTTGTGCAGTTAAAACATGTCAGGGTGAGATGGGGGTACTGATTTGATATTTAATGTACTTATTGCAATTTCAGTCAAATTATGGTATTATAAGTATGAGGTGATAGAATGATACGGATTGCGATTTGT
>CAMCMW010000421.1 GCA_945876155.1 uncultured Ruminococcus sp.
CCTGAGGGGAAAAACGCTCCGAAAAAACTTGACAAGGGCATAAAAACAATAAACCGTCCGGCTGAAAATATTTACCTTGCCGCAACTTCGGCTATGGGTATTTTTGAGGCGCTGGACTGCGGAAACAGTGTCAGATTCTCCGGTACAAAGGCTGAGGACTGGTATATTGACTACGCACGCAATGCCATGGAAAAGGGCAGTATGCTTTATGCCGGAAAATACCGTGAGCCTGACTATGAACTGCTTGTATCCGAAAACTGCGGACTGTCCGTCCAGTCCACAATGATTGAGCATACTCCCGAAGTAAAGGAAAAGCTTGAAGAGCTGGGCATAACCGTCTTTGTGGACTATTCAAGCTATGAATCCCACCCTTTGGGACGCAGTGAATGGATAAAGGTATACGGTGAAATTGCCGGAAAATCAGACGAGGCTGAAAGTATCTTTGCTGAACAGACACAACAGCTTGACGACTACGAAAGCACCGGAAAAACCGCAGTATTTTTCTACATAAGCAATTCCGGACAGGCAGTCACGAGAAAATCCGGTGATTACGTCACGAAAATGATTGAGATTGCCGGAGGGGAAA
This sequence comes from uncultured Ruminococcus sp., assembly GCA_945876155.1. Lineage (GTDB taxonomy): Bacteria > Bacillota > Clostridia > Oscillospirales > Ruminococcaceae > Porcipelethomonas. The sequence goes on from CAMCMW010000421.1 coordinate 587, forward strand.
ATATTTTCAGAGACTTAGGCAGTGAAAACGCCTCATCAGCAGTGACCATGGAAATGGAAAAGTTCTACAAGACCGCAAAGGACGCTGATTTTATAATTTACAACAGCACTATAGGCGGAGAGATAAACAGCCTTGAGGAGCTGATATCAAAAAACAAACTGCTTGCTGATTTCAAGGCGGTAAAAGACGGAAATGTGTGGTGTACCAGAAACAATCTTTTCCAGGAAACCATGAAACTCAGTGCCGTAATATCTGATTTCAATAAAATATTTACGGGGAAATATACCGAAGATACTCCACAGTTTTTATACAAGCTTGAAAGCGGTGACAACGGAAAATGAAAAGACAAACAAGAACCATAGCCGCATTTTCCTGTCTTATAGTTTTACTGGTACTCACCTTGTTTATCAATATTTTTATTGGCAGTGCCGGATTATCATTTTCAGAGGTTTTTCACGTATTGTTTGACGGCACGGCTGATGATACCACTTCAGGCATAATCTGGAAAATACGCATACCCAGAGTGCTGGCGGCATTGCTGTTAGGGGGTGCGCTGGCACTTTCGGGATATCTTTTGCAGATGTTCTTTCACAACCCCATTGCAAGTCCCTTTGTACTGGGAGTTTCCTCGGGGGCAAAGCTTACGGTCGCCCTTGTAATGATTGCGGCGGTAAGCAGATTCCGCACGGTAAATTCAGCGGTTATGATACTGGCGGCGTTTACAGGCTCGCTTATTTCACTGGGATTTGTTCTGCTTATCTCGAAAAAAATGGAGCGAATGTCAATGCTGGTGGTGTGCGGAATAATGATTGGTTACATCTGCTCGGCAATTACAGATTTTGTCATAACCTTTGCCGACGATTCTGACATTGTCAACCTCCACAACTGGTCTGTGGGTACATTTTCCGGAATGTCCATGGAAAATGTAAAGGTCATTGCGGCGGTGGTGCTTACCGCATCTGCCGGAACCTTTCTTCTCTCAAAGCCTATCGGTGCATATCAGCTTGGTGAGAGCTATGCGCAGAATGTGGGGGTAAAAATAACCTTTCTGCGTACTGCACTGATTCTTCTTTCAGGACTGCTTTCTGCCTGTGTTACAGCCTTTGCAGGTCCGGTTTCTTTTTTGGGAATAGCCGTTCCACACATCATAAGGGTACTGTTTAAAACGTCAAAGCCGCTGATTCTGATACCCGGCTGTTTCTTAGGCGGAAGTATTTTCTGTATGCTCTGCGATATGCTTGCAAGGACAGTGTTTGCTCCCACAGAACTTAGTATCAGCACGGTTACAGCAATTTTCGGAGCGCCGGTTGTGATAGCAGTACTGATACGCAGAAAAAGGGGTGAGCTTTGATGGATAACGCAAAAATTTCTGCCGACAGTCTGGCTGTGGGGTACAAAAAACCTCTGATAAAGGATATCTGCTTTAACGTCAGAGGCGGAGAGATTATGACACTTATCGGCCCTAACGGTTCGGGAAAGTCAACCATTCTCAAGACCATTGCAGGCTACTTAAAAAAGCACGGCGGAGAGGTGTATTTTGAAGATTCAAGTGCCGAAAAGCTTTCACCAAATGAAAAGGCAAAAAAGCTTTCAGTGGTTCTTACCGAGAGGATAAAGCCGGAGCTTATGACCTGCCGTGATGTGGTCGAGACTGGTAGATACCCTTATACAGGGCGTTTCGGAAAGCTTACTCAGAAAGACAGGGACGCAGTAAACCGTGCAGTTGAAATGGTGGAAATGTCGGATTTTGCAGACTGTGACTTTTCAGAAGTCAGTGACGGACAGCGGCAAAGGGTAATGCTTGCAAGGGCAGTCTGTCAGGAACCGCATATACTTATCCTTGACGAACCCACCTCTTACCTTGACATTCATCATAAAATAATTTTTCTGGAGATACTAAGAAAGCTTGCTGTGGAAAACAGAATTGCCGTTATCGTTTCCATGCACGAGCTTGACATTGCAGAAAAAATCTCAGATTTCACGATATGTATAAAAAACGGCACTGTTGCTCATTCCGGAAAACCG
>CAMCMW010000422.1 GCA_945876155.1 uncultured Ruminococcus sp.
CTTGTATGCCGGACGGATAATTCTTGAACCAGTAAGAATTTCCTCCATTCTGTGAGCCGCCCAGCCTACTATTCTTGAAACCGCAAAAAGCGGTGTGTAGAGGTCTGACGGTATACCCAGCATCTTGTATACAAGTCCGGAATACATATCAACATTTGCGCATACGACCTTGTCGCTGCCTTTTACCTGATGGAAAAGTTCCGGAGTAAGTCTTTCGATTGTATCAAGCAGTCTGAACTCTGCCTCTATCTCCCTGCCCCTTGCCAGCTCAAAGGCTTTCTTTTTAAGCAGAACTGCTCTCGGGTCAGAAAGGGTATATACAGCGTGTCCCATACCGTAAATAAGACCGGAATGGTCGTTCGCCTCTTTTTTCAGCACCTTTATCATGTGGTCTGCAACCTGACCTTCGTCCTCCCAGTTGTTTACATGGGTCTTGAAGTCCTCCAGCATCTGCATTACCTTCATGTTTGCACCGCCGTGACGAGGTCCTTTAAGAGAACCGATAGCCGCAGCGTATGCGGAATATGCGTCAGTACCCGAAGATGTCAGCACACGGCAGGTAAATGTGGAGTTGTTTCCTCCGCCGTGTTCAGCGTGGAGCATAAGCATTGTGTCAAGGAGCTTTGCCTCCTCCGGTGTGTACTGTCTGTCAAAACGCAGCAGAGAGAGGATAGTTTCCGCCATGCGTTCTTCTTTTCTGAGAGGGTGCATTATCATGCTCTTGTTTTCGTAGTAGCTTTTCTTTGCCTGATACGCATTTGTCATGATAACAGGCAGCTTTGCAACCAGGTCAATAGCAATTCTCATTTCATTTTCAATGGAATGATCCTCGCAGTTGTCATCATAGGAATAAAGCGCAAGTACACTTCTTCCCAGCTTGTTCATGATGTTCTTGGACGGTGCCTTTAAAATCATGTCTACTACAAATCCCGGCGGAAGTTCTCTTCTTTCAGCCAGATAGTCTGAAAAGTTTTTAAGGGAGCTTTCAGTAGGAAGTTTACCGGTAAGCAGCAGATAGGTTATCTCCTCGAATCCGAACCTGTCCTCAGCAGAAACGTTTTCAACCAGATCCCTGATACTGTAGCCCCTGTAGATGAGTTCGCCCTCGATAGGCTCACGGTCACCTTCGTTTACCACATATCCGTGTACATTACAGATATTTGTGATACCAGCCACAACACCTGTGCCGTCCGCATTTCTCAGACCTCTTTTTACGAAAAATTTGTCGTAAAGTTTCGGTTCGATTTTAGAATTTTCGGACAAGTCACTGCATAACTTTTCAATACCGGATTTTTCATTTACATTATACATACATATCACTTCCATTCCCAGAACCTGTTTTCTCAGGAAAACTGAGGATTTTTTCCGTAAGCGTACACAGCCGCCGATGAAAACAGATTCTAATACTTATTTTTAATTATACATTATTTAAACATGATTGTCAACTTTATAAAAAACACCATTTATCAAGTTTGACCTAACGAAAGGAGAATTTTTTATGAAATCATACATTTCCGCCGCCCTTGTTTTTGCCGCACTTCTTGTGACTGTGCCGTCAATACCCATGTTTGCCGCCGGAATAAGCGGTAAAGATACTGCCGCTGAACAAACTGCCGCCTTAACCGATACAAAGCAGACCGAAACCAGTGAAAATAAAAGTACCGCAGAAGAGTATTCCGGCAGTTACATAGTCCTTGACATCACCACCGGAAAAACCGAGGAGATTTCCGCTGAGGACTACATTGTGGGAGCAGTATGCGCAGAAATGCCGGCAACCTTTGAAAAAGAGGCGCTGAAAGCACAGGCAGTCGCCGCCCACACCTATGCAGAGCGTCAGAAAGCAAAGGCACTCGCCTCCCCTGACCCCGAACTCTGCGGTGCATACTTTTCCAATGACAGTGCAAAGTACCAGGCGTTTTTTACGAAAAATCAGGCAAAGCAGTATTACGGGGATAATTATGAGCAGTATATAAAAAAGATACGTGAGGCTGTAAACGAGGTAAAAGATGAAATTATCGTTTACAACGACGAGCCTATAATTGCGGCTTTTCACTCAATGTCTGCCGGAAAAACAGAGAGTGCTGAAAACGTCTGGGGAAACAAAGTCGAATACCTTGTACCCGTTGACAGCGAGGCGGATTCCTCTGCACCGAAATTTTTAGAGGAGTGCGAATTTACCGAAGATGAAATGCGTACAAAGCTTGAAAGTGCCTTTGAGGGAATAAAGCTTGACAGCGACCCGGAGAAGTGGTTCGGGGACATTGAAAAAAGCGATTCACTGACAGTCCTCACCATAAAAGTTGGTGACAAAACCCTTACCGGACAGGAAATCCGTGCCGCACTCTCCCTGCGTTCCGCAGCATTTGACGTAAGCTATGACAGCGGAAGTTTTAAGGTTACAACCAGGGGGTACGGTCATGCGGTGGGAATGAGCCAGTACGGTGCTAACGCTATGGCGGAGAAAGGCTGCGATTATAAGGAGATACTGGAGCATTATTATCCGGAAACGAGTATAGAAAAGGTGAAATAGGCATATAGTCCGAAGCCCTCAAACTAACCCCGCCGAACGGCGCATAAAAGTTTCGCCAGCCTTTTCAAAGGCTGTG
>CAMCMW010000423.1 GCA_945876155.1 uncultured Ruminococcus sp.
CTTACCACAATAAACCAGTTATCCATACTGGAAATCGGCACAAACGCCTGTGTGTATTCAATTCCGTTCTGCTCATAGCAGAGAACGTTGTCCGTGTTGGGCATCCAGTACTCTGTACTGCGCATTGACTTTTCCCAGCTGTCAAAATCATAGCCTTTCATACACTTTATCTTTGTTTTGAAAAAGCACGCATTATTCCATGTGCCGGGCGCTGTATCACCTGCACTGGAACAGGAAATATAGTTTCCGGAATATGAATTCATAATGAAAGTATCCATATCCTCGTTGATTACATTGGTTTTTGCAAGATTCTGTATTTCTTCAAGTGAAAATGTCAGGAACACACTGGCAGTCCTCACGCCTTTGGTAAAAACAGGCGCAAACATTGTTATAACATTGTTTCCGGTAATGCTGCTGCGGTACGGCTCAGGGATATAAATCTTGTTTTTCCTGTATGCCTCTGTGGAAAAACCGTATTTTTCCATATCAAGCTGTTCGCCCTTTTTGCCGTATACTTTTCCGTTGATATCTATAATACCTATGCTTATATAAGGCATTTTTTCAAGTGTACGCTGCATTTCTTCATAGGCTTTTTCAAAATCCGGATTTTCATCGGCAGAAAGTATCTCCCCCATTTCTTCTGCATAACCGTTAAGCAGTTCAAAGGAAACATTTACTTTTTCTGCCATAAGGCCTATAGTCTGATTCATCTGAGTGATGTTATTCTGATTGATAAGAGAACTCATTATAACGCCGACCGCTATGACCAGTACAAGGCAGAACACGATGAACACAGCTATTCTCACAAAATATTTTTTACCGTTGTACTTCATCAATTGTTCACCTCTTTGACATAGCTGTCATAATTTTCACTGTTCACTATCAGAACTCCGGTATCCATAAATTTATAATCAGATGACGCACCGTTTATCAGTTCAAAAGCCGTAAGCGCACCGTCATACCCCATGTTATACTGCCTCTGGACTACCGTTGCAGCCTTCCAGTTCTCAGACTTTATAAGCTCAGCTGTTTCGTCCGCAAAATCAAAGCCGCCCAGGACAATGTCCGTTCTGCCGCTTTCTTTCAGACCAACGGCAAAGCCCACAGTCGAACTGTTGTTGCAGCCTACCACTGCTTTCAGATTCGGGTACTCTTCTATGAAATCAAGACAGTTCTGCTTTGCCTTTTTGGCATCACCGTCGTTTACTTTTATATCGTCGATAAGCTCCCACGTCGGCGGTGCATAGACCGACCAGTACTGGTTGAATCCGGCAATTCTGTCTATAATAGTCTGTGAACTTTCACTTGCTATCTGAATGGCTATCTGGGCATCTTCATAGTCCATAACGCCGTTTTCACGCATCAGTCTTATGACCTCTTCCGCCTCCATTGCCCCTGCCTGGAGATTGTCTGTCATAAAACAGGTGTCATAGTCGTCACCGTTTAAAATCGTATCAACAAGTATGACGGGAATATCGCTGTCGTGTATCCTTTTGACCGGTTCCACAAGCTCATTTGAATTGGCAGGTGACAGAATAATTGCCTCTGCACCACGCTTTTTCGCCTCTTCCATCATCTGTGCCTGTACGTCATAGTCACTTTCAACGACACAGCCTCCCACATAGAGATTAAAGCCTTTTTCATTTGCCGCCTGCGTCATGCCGTCTATTATATCCTGCCAGTACTGGCTTTTCACCACTTTCAGCACAGCGTATACGTCATCTCTGCCGCTGACAGTTTCGTTTACCGCCTCAAACGGTATATACTCCCCAAGACCGTTATCAGCCGCTGACTGTTCATTTTCACTGTTCTGACAGCCTGCTGCAAAAATGCCCAGTATTCCCGCAAGCACAGCAACGCAGACGCTTTTAATATGTAATTTCATCTCCGCTCCTCTTTTATCAGTTTTTATCTCTCAGTTTCTGGAATGCCTCTACATCCATAGGGCGTGCATAGAAAAATCCCTGTGCCACGTCACAGCCGCACTGTTCAAGAAACATCGCCTGTTCCTCAGTTTCAACCCCCTCGGCAATCAGTGCAAGACCTATATCCTTTGCCATGTGTATGGTGTGTTCCACTATTTTCTGACCACGTTCCGAGTCAATAAGATCCTGCAAAAAGAACCTGTCTATCTTGACAACGTCAAACTGGGTATTTTTCAGCGTATTCAGTGAGGAGTAGCCCGAACCGAAATCGTCCATCAGAAGAGTATATCCGCTCTTTTTAAGCAGGTCAATACCCTTTTCCTTGTTTATATCGTCAATGGTTTCAGTTATCTCAATTTCCAGATATTTTTTTTCAATGCCGTACTTTTTGATAAGCTGGTCTAAAAAATCTACTGAATTTTCTGATTCAAAATGCTTTCTTGACATATTGACAGAAATCGGCAAAGGCTGAATACCCATGTCCTGCCAGTACCTTATCAGCTTGCAAGCCTCTTCCCAGATAAAGCGGTCCATTTTAATGACAAAACCGTTTTCCTCGAACAGCGGAATAAAATCTCCAGGTGAAATTATGCCGTTTTCCTTGCTTATCCATCTGACAAGCGCCTCTGCACCCACAATTCTGTTATGGGAAATACTGTATTTCGGCTGG
>CAMCMW010000424.1 GCA_945876155.1 uncultured Ruminococcus sp.
ACTTATCGGTGTTTGCTCCGCTAACGAGTACCTCACAAGAATCAACCTTATGAAGGGCTATCTTGACGACTACGCAACTCCTGTTATCAAGTCCAAATCTGTTGCTGTTGTAGGCGGCGGTAACGTTGCTATGGACGCTGCAAGAAGTGCGCTGAGAATGGGTGCTGAGCACGTTTACATAGTTTACAGACGTTCTGAGGCTGAAATGCCGGCAAGAAAGGAAGAGGTTCACCACGCTAAAGAAGAAGGCGTTGAGTTCTTAAACCTCAATAATCCTGTAAGAATACTTGCTGACGAAAACGGCAGAGTCTGTGCTATGGAATGTATTAAAATGGAGCTTGGCGAGCCTGACGAAAGCGGAAGAAGAAGTCCTGTACCGGTTGAGGGTTCAAACTACAACCTCGATGTTGACACTGTTATCATGTCTATCGGTACTTCACCAAATCCGCTTATCAGAACCACCACTCACGGTCTTGACGCTAACAAGAGAGGCTGTCTTATCGTAAATGAAGATATGCTGACTACAAAAGAGGGCGTTTATGCAGGCGGTGACGCTGTAACAGGTGCTGCAACCGTTATTCTGGCAATGGGTGCCGGAAAAACTGCGGCTAAGTCCATTGACGAATACATTAAATCAAAATAACGGAGGATATTAAATGAACAGTTTTATGACAGTTTTGTCCCAGAACGGCGCACCGGCAGGCAGTATCTATCCAACACTGATAATGTTTGTTCTGGTCATTGTTTTCTTCTATTTCCTTATGATAAGACCTCAGAAGAAAAAGGACAAAGAGCAGAAGGAAATGCGTGAAAACATTCAGATTGGTGATGAAATTATGACTATCGGCGGAATCGTTGGTATTGTCGTAAAGAAAACTGAGGACACTGTTGTTATCGAAACAGGCGGAGACAAGAGCAAGCTCAGAATTAAAATGTGGGCTATCCAGGAAAATATCACTGTCTCCGAAAAGGCTGCTGCTGAAAAAGAGGCAAGAACAAGAGCCATGATTGAAACTCAGCAGAACAAGAAAAAGAACAAGAAAAACAAAAAAGACGAATAATTTTTATGAGGGATGCTTTTTGCAGCATCCCTTGAATTTTTTGTGTCATTTCCTTATGAAAAAGCATATTATGCAATAACAATATTTAAGGAGATGACGGCTATGGATACTGTTACTGTTACAGTCATTGTGATTATCGGAACAATTGCTATTATTGACGCGGTTAATCTTCTGATGAAGATTCCGGGCTGTGATTTCCCGTGCGGATTTACAGCGGTGATGGTTCTGGACGCTGAGGACGATGTGGAACTGAAAATTGAAAATGTAATACATAAACTCAGGTGGACTGACGATGAACTGGTAAGGAAAATTATTCTTATAAACAACGGTCTGAATGAGTACCAGACCGAGCTTTGCAGGCAGTACTGCCTTGAAAACAGTTTCCTTGAAATGGCAGAACCGGACAACGCATTAAAAATTATATATTCCTGTGAAAAAAAGTAATTGCATTTCTCGTCGAAAAATTGTATAATATAAAGTAAGATGTGTTTTTTGAAAGGACTTAAAATGGAAGAACAGACTTTAAGAATTGAGGGAACGGTTGAGAACGTTTTGTTCCGCAATGAATCCAACGGCTATACCGTCCTTGATATCGACACCGGAGGAGAACTTGTTACGGCTGTGGGCGAGCTGGGAGACGTTGAAAGCGGAGAAATACTTCTGCTGGAGGGAGCCTATGTCACTCACCCGAAATTCGGTGTGCAGTTTAAAACTGAATACTGCGAGAGAAAACTTCCTAACACATCTGTCAATATCTGTAAATATCTTTCGTCGGGTGCAATAAAGGGTATCGGTCCTGCACTTGCAAAGCGGATTGTTGACGTTTTCGGTGAACAGACACTGGAAATCATGGAAAAAGAACCTCAGAGACTGGGCGAGATAAAGGGTATTTCTCCGAAGAAGTGCGAGGAGATTGCCAACGAGGTGCAGAAGATTTTCAATCTGCGCCACCTGATGATTTTTCTGTCACAGTACGGGATAAAAGCCGGGTACGCTATGAAGGCTTATCAGCAGTGGGGATTGCAGGCAATGGAGCTTATCAAGAGCAATCCTTACTGCCTTTGCGGTTTCCCCATTGACCTGCCCTTTAAAAAGGCAGAGGAAGTCGCACGAGAAATGAAAATACCATCCGATTCCCACAAGCGCATACAGGCAGGGTTTGTGTATATCCTTGAAGAAAACGCAAGAGCAGGTCATTCCTGTATTCCAATTGACAAGTTTGAGAGTATGTGCTGTCAGTATCTGAACATCTCTCAGTCTGATCTCTATGACGTTTACAACGAAATGATTGAGGACGAGCTGATTTTCGAGCACCTGAAAAATGACAGGGGTTTTGTTTACCTTGCGGACTATTACAATGCTGAACGATATATTGCCGGACGAATATCTGTCCTGAAAGCATTTTCCAGTCCGGACGACTATGACTACGAACAGCTTATTGACATGGAAGAGGAGCAGAACGGTATTCACTACGAAAAACTCCAGCGTCAGGCTATAACCACCGCCTTGTCACGGGGCATTATGATTATGACCG
>CAMCMW010000425.1 GCA_945876155.1 uncultured Ruminococcus sp.
TTGCACCGATAGTATCAGCAACATAGTGTGATATTGCAACCTCGTTATTATTCTGCGGAGGAGTACCCTTTATATATGAATACATATCCGTTGTTACTCCGCCGATACCCTGAAATGCAAGGGAGGTCATTTTCCTGCCGTTGTATGATACAGTCATACGGAAAATTATTTCCCGATAAACGTCTGCGTTAATGTTATTTTCAGCAAGATATTCTTTTACATCGTTCAGACTCTTTTCCACAGTTTCCATATTGTGACCGTTTGGAGCAAAAAGTATTTCCTGGGAAATAACAAAGTCTGAATCTGCCATGTTGAACCATTTTATAAGCTTGTCAGACTGGAGAGTATTTATCGTGTTGACCGGTATAATTACAAGAAGAACACCGAGAGTGAAAATCACAAGCATGGAAATATACTTTTTCAGTCCGCTCAAAATGTCGTTTACGGTCATGAACAAAACCGCAGGGAGCTTTGTTTTGCTGAGACGGAGTACACCTTTTTTCTTGTAGCGTTCACCGTTTTCGCCGTTTCTGATAGCGTCAACAGGGGAGAACTTCTTGATTTTCCGGGTGCAGAAATAGCAGAACAGTACTACAATTGCCGCCGCTCCGAATGAGCAAATCAGATTGAGGAGAAGATTTCCCTCACCGGAAATGATAATGTTCTTTGACGCATTTTCAAGGAGCAGAGTGCTGAAAGGTATGCTCAGCAGGAAACCGATAACCGTTCCCACAATTGAAATTGCAAGGTATTTTACTATGTAAAGTCCACGGATATTCCTGTTTGGGATTCCGATAGCTTTCATAACGCCTATTTCACGGAATTCCTCGCTCATTGTGAAATTAATGGTAAAGTGGAGAATTATCATTGAAACCAGTATAAGGCAAATACTTACGATAAGCACTATTGCCGCAATAAGTGTATCCATAATGTACATTGTGCCGAGAACTGAACCCTCTGAATCGAAAATTGTGTTCAGTTCAAGGGCAGTAAATTTGTCATGAAACTCTGAATCATCGGTATATACAGAAATTGAATTAGTTATGCCGGAATTTTCATTCGGGAATAAGCTGTAATCATTTTCGCTTACAAGAAAACGTGTCATGCCAATCATGGCAGAGCCGAAAAGAGCGTCCTTCACATACCCTTTTAATGTGAACTCCTTTTTTGTTCCCTCATAGTCAATGACGATTTTTGCACCCTCGTAAAAATCATTGCTTTCAGAATTGAATATATTCGCCGACACATAAATCTCGCCGTCGTTTATTTTGGTGATTTCTTCTCCCTTACTGTCAAAAACCTTGCTGTTTTTTAGGGTTGACAGGTATGTTGTATTGCTGTAGTCAAACTCTTCGCCGCTTACCTGAACGTCCTTGGGCTCAATCAGGAGAAGCTCAATGTTTTTGTAATCGTAGTGGTTTTCATCGGCAAAAGCGTAAAATCTTTCCGCCTCCGACTGCTCCGAAACTGCTATCCAGTAATCGGGTGCCTCCGCCATTTCAAAATAATCGTCCAGAGCAGTTGTAACAGTGAGAATGTTGTTTACACTGCTTGCTATGAACATTGCCGCAAGAGTAATGAAAATCAGTAGGATTATGTTCATAGTCTTTTTTCGCTTTAAGTCCTTTTTCAGTATTCGCAGATACATATCAATGACCGCCTTTCCTTTTGATGTTCTGATTATATCACGGAAATTATTAAATAGTCCTTAAAAAAATTCCGAAAAAAATATTGACATTTTCCGCACATTTGGTATAATATATAAGGAATATTGTTTTGGGCTGTGACAGGAATAATTGCATTAATCAATCCTCAGAGAGAAAGCGGCGGGTGAAAGCTTTTGATTGAAGTGCAAGTGCTACCCTTGAGCTTTCTGCTGAAAAGCGGACGTATTTTCTGCGTTAAGGAAAACAAGAGGAAAGCAGTTTTCTGCTTTTGAATTTTGGGTGGTACCACGAGCCTTCGTCCCATTTTGGCGGACGGGGGCTTTTATTGCAGTCCGGTAATAAATTTTGAATGGAGAACTTTATCTATGAAATGGCGTGGAGTAAACGAACTCAGAGAAATGTATCTTTCATTTTTTGAAAGAAAAAATCATACAAGAATGGCAAGCGCATCTCTTGTTCCACAGGGTGACAACAGTCTTCTGCTGATAAATTCGGGAATGGCGCCCCTGAAGAAATTCTTCCTCGGACAGGCTGTTCCGCCTAACAAGAGAGTGACTACCTGTCAGAAGTGTATCAGAACTCCTGATATCGAGCGTGTTGGTAAAACAGCCCGTCACGGTACATATTTTGAAATGCTGGGAAACTTTTCTTTCGGCGATTATTTCAAGACAGAGGCTATCGAGTGGGCATGGGAATTCCTCACAAAAGACCTTGAAATCCCTGCTGACAGACTGTGGATAACCGTCTTTGAAAGTGATGACGAGGCAGAACAGATATGGATGAACAAGATAGGCGTACCGAAAGAGAGAATTATCCGCCTCGGCAAGGAGGATAACTTCTGGGAACACGGTTCAGGTCCGTGCGGTCCATGCTCTGAAATTCACTTTGACAGAGGCGAGGAATACGGTCCTTTTGAA
>CAMCMW010000426.1 GCA_945876155.1 uncultured Ruminococcus sp.
AAGCCAGAGGTGAAGCCAGAGGTGAAGCTAAAGGTGAAGCTATAAAGTTAGTAGAGCTTATTAAAACAATTATGAAGAACACAAATTGTTCTCTCGATGAAGCTCTTTCTATGACCGGTTGTACTATGGAAGAATATAACAAAAGTGTAGAACTGGTTGAGTCATTGCAGAAGTGATTACGGTATCAACAGACTACTAAGCATAATATTAATAGAAAATAACCTGGAATTTCAGAACGCTCACACGGGGGCGTTCTTTTTCTATATCTGAAAACATTTGTAAAATAATAAGCAATTACTAACATATCTATAAAATGAAATATAAAGGAGTATAATATTATGGATTTGGATTTAAACGAAATTGGATAAAACAGAGAATTTATTGCATGCACTAGATGAAAAATCATAAAATAACTAAGTCTTTCGGACTGCAAAGAAACTTTTATGTGTTATACGTATTTTGCATATCAGTTTTTATGGCAGACGTTGTTCCTGTCATTTTTGCCGCATTTTTCTTCCTTAAATGCTTGAAAAAAACAAGGCTGTATGATATAATTTAATTGAAATAAGCATTGTGTAACAGAAAGGTGGCGGTATAATGGCTCGGAACATAGTTAAAATGAAACTGGACATAATATTCAAGGCAATATTCTCAAAAGAAGAAAATGAGGATTTGCTCCATTCTTTCCTGTCAAGTGTACTGGAAATCCCCTATGATTCCATAAAAAAGATAATCGTACAAAATTCTGAGATACTTCCAGAAACGATTACCGGAAAGTTCAGCAGGCTTGACTTGAAATTACAGGTAGATGACAAGCTTGTTAATGTTGAACTTCAGGTTAAGAATGAATCTGATTTCAAAGACAGAGCATTGTTCTACTGGTCAAAGATGTACAGCGGAGAACTTAAAAGCGGTGATGAATACGGTGATTTAAAGCAAAGTATTTCTATCAATATCATAAACTTTAATATGTTCGACTGTCCTGAATACCATTCATTATTCAAGATTATGGAAACAACACGCCACGAGGTTTTATCTGAAAAATGCGCAATACATTTCTTTGAACTTAAAAAGGTCAACAAGAAAGTAAACAAAAATAATCGCATGGAGCTGTGGCTGCAGCTTATTAACGCCGAAAGTGAGGAGGAGCTGGATATGCTGAAAGAAACAAATGTATCTGAAATTCAGAAGGCAGTAATGATAATCCACAAAATGAGCGATGACGAAAAAATCCAGGAGGCTGCCAGATTAAGAGAAAAAGCTCTCCATGATGAGGCGACTGCTTTAGGTCACGCACGACGTGAAGGTATTGCCGAAGGCAGGGCTGAAGGCAGGGCTGAAGGTATTGCTGAGGGCGAACAAATCGGGATTCAAAAAGGCAGGGCTGAAGGTATTGCTGAAGAACGAGCAAAGCTTGAAACTAATCTGAGAGCATTAGGTTTATCGGAAGATATGATCAGAAAGGCTCTTGACAAATACTAAAATAACGGGTACGGCAAAATATGTCGTACCCGTTTTCAGTATAACCCAGCACAATTTACCAAAAGCATGGGCGGATATAAATGGCGATTTTGTCAAAATTAACAATCCAGATTGATAAAATTTATCGGTTTTTAACGAAATTGATAAAATAGTGCGGTTTTGGTGCCGGTTTGGTGCGGTTTTGATGCTGTTGGTATGTTATAATACTCTTGTAAAAACATTTTAACCAATTTTAAGGAGGAAATGCTTATGAACAAACTGAAACGAGCGGCTGCATTCCTTTCGGCTCTGGTTATGCTTGCCGCTGTGACTCCGGAACTTCCGGTTAACATCCTTAACGAGAGCTACTCGATTACGGCGAGTGCAGAAACAACAGTTACAAGTGAAACGTCTGCCGAGGATATGGCTAAACTTCTTCTTGGAGGCGGCTCGGTGACATCTGCAACTAAGCAAGGTGATGTTTCAACCTTTGAAGACGATTCAGAATTCTGGGGCGAGGGCTTTGATGCTGGAATTATCCTTACATCCGGAAATAATGGATTAACAACAACCGACCCCGACTTAAATAAAATTGTAACATGCAATCCAGGCGGACACACCTCAATATTTGAATTTGAAATGGTTGCCACTGGTTCATTGCTGAACTTTGACTATGCTTTTGCTTCACGAGAATTCGATCAATCGGATACATTTAATGACGCATTTGGACTTTTTGTGGCTGAGGCTGATGAACAGGGCAATTATGGTGAGTATGAAAATATCGCAAAAATTCCGGATACTGAACTTGATGTAACTATTAATAATCTTCGTGAAGGTGATTATAGTAAACACGCTGAAAATGTTGCCTTGATTGGCGAGGGACAGGAGTATTATCAGGCAAATTATTACAGGGCTTACGAAAGTACTGTGAAATTTGGTGAAACATTAGATGTAAATGGTATAAGCAATGTTTTTACTGCCCAGAAAGCTGTTACGCAAGGCAGAAAAGTAAAAATCAAGTTTGTTATTTCTGACGTTGGTGACGCAAGTGTGGATTCTGCTGTTGCAATTATGGCTGATTCACTCAGTTTTAATAAGAGATACTCAATTGTCC
>CAMCMW010000427.1 GCA_945876155.1 uncultured Ruminococcus sp.
GTGGATATCGTCTTTAACTACCTGCTGATTTACGGTCGTTTCGGATTTCCGGAACTTGGAGTGCGTGGTGCTGCCATTGCAACAGTTCTTGCAAGATTTGTTGAAATGCTTATTGTCATTGTGTGGGCGTTTGCTAAAAAGAAAAAGCACACCTTTTTACAGGGTATTTACCGGACATTTCTTGTGCCGAAAGAACTTGCCGTTATGATAATAAAAAAGGGAGTACCAATATTCTTCAACGAATTTCTGTGGGCTGGCGCACTTGCCGCACTGACCCAGTGTTATTCAACAAGAGGCCTTGAAATCGTTGCCGGACTGAACATCTCAAACGCACTGTGCAATCTGCTGAATGTGGTTTTTGTGGCACTGGGTTCGGCTGTGGGAATACTGATAGGACAGACTCTCGGTGCGTCGCAGTACGAAAAGGCACAGAAGGATTCATTCAGGCTTATGTGGTTTACCGGAGCGGTATGCGTGGTACTGATGACGGCGCTTATCTCAGTTTCCGGAGTATTCCCGGAATTTTATGATACGGCTGACGAGGTGAAGCAGTACGGTCAGAGATTTATCATCATAACTGCGCTGTTTTTCCCGGTTCAGGGCTTTCTCAACGCTTTGTATTTCACACTGCGTTCCGGCGGAAAAACACTTGTGACATTCCTATTTGACAGCGTGTATTCGTGGACTGTTACACTACCTGTTGCACTATTGCTGTGCTTTCTGACTAATCTTTCGATTTTCTGGGTGTATGCGATAGTACAGTCGGCGGATATTATCAAGGTTATAGTTGGATATGTGCTTATTAAAAAGGGCGTATGGATAAGCAATCTTGTAGATGAAAATTATTAAAAAAGAACCTGTATCGTTAGTGGTACAGGTTCTCATTGTTTATTCTGTTTTTTGCTGTGACACACCGACGAATGAGGACAGCCGGAGCAATTGCAGCCGCAGGAGGATTTTCCGGCTTTCCTGTCCTTGTACAGTTTTCGGATAACAAGAATAATTGCTGCTGCCAGTATCAGTGAAACGATTATCGTTGCAAGATTTTGTGATAGAAATTCAGACATTTCAAGCCTCCTTTTACGCTGTTATTATATCATATTTATTCCGTATTATCAAGCTTTATGCAATGTTAAAAACAGTCCGGTGAATATTATATTATTTTAACATTGTTAAACTCTTGACAAACTTTCATTTTAAGTATAAAATATATATAAGATTACAGGCGAAAACCGAAAGGGGATTTTAGCAATGGATATGAAAAGCGTATATTCTTCTGTTACTGATATCAGAAGAAAGGTTTTTACAGAGGTTGCAAGGCTTGCCTATGAGGGCGGCGATTACAGGGAGAAAATCGTCAACCTGCCTTATAAGATAGTACCGGGAAAGGTTGCGGTTTACCGTGAATCCATCTTCCTTGAAAGAGCTATCGTTGAGGAAAGACTGCGTCTTGCAATCGGACTTCCGCTCAGACCTATTGACCAGCATGAATCTGTTTCTGAGGGAATAGATGAATCGGCAATTGCAGAAAAGTATTACGACCCGCCGCTTATTAACATAATAAATTTTGCCTGCAATGCCTGTCCGGAAGCGCATTATCATGTTACTGACTGCTGTCAGGGTTGTCTGGCTCACCCTTGCAAGGAGATATGCCCGAAGGGTGCAATTGAAATTGTTCATGGAAAGTCACATATTGACCAGTCTAAATGTGTAAAGTGCGGAAGATGTCAGAGTGTATGTCCGTACAATGCCATAAACAAGATGGAAAGACCCTGCGCAAGAGCCTGCGGTATGTACGCTATCGGCTCGGACGAAAACGGCAAGGCTAAGATAGATTATGACAAGTGCGTTTCCTGCGGAATGTGTCTTGTAAACTGTCCTTTTGGTGCGATTGTTGATAAGGGACAGATTTTCCAGCTTATCCACGCCATGAAAACAGGTAAAAAAGTCATTGCTCTTGTTGCTCCGGCTTTTGTGGGACAGTTCGGCAAAAACGCCTCTCCGGAAAAGCTGACTGCCGCAATGCGCCGTCTGGGATTTGACAGCGTTGTGGAAGTTGCGATAGGCGCTGACCTGTGCGCAATCGAGGAGGCAAAGGACTTTATCAGAGAAGTACCGGCAAATCAGCCGTTTATGGCTACATCATGCTGTCCGTCATGGTCGGTTATGGCAAAGAAGGTATTCCCGGAAATTGCTCCTTACATTTCAATGGCTATGACTCCTATGGTGCTTACCGCAAGAATGGTGAAAAAGGAAAATCCCGACGCATATATTGCATTTATCGGACCGTGCGCCGCTAAAAAACTGGAGGCAAGCAGACGTTCTGTCCGTTCGGATGTTGACTTTGTACTTACCTTTGAAGAACTTATGGGAATGTTTGAGGCAAAGGACGTTAAGTTCGAGGATATTTCCGACGATGAAAACGTTGAACTCAACGAGGGTACAGGCTCCGGACGTAAATTTGCAGTCAGCGGAGGAGTTGCTGCTGCTGTTGCCGACGTTATCAAAAAGCTTGACCCTGACCGTGAAATAAAGGTTGCGTCTGCTCAGGGACTTAAAGAATGCCGTAAA
>CAMCMW010000428.1 GCA_945876155.1 uncultured Ruminococcus sp.
TTCCTTGTTTGCCTCGTGACCTTCGTCAGTTTCAGCAAAGAATGTTTCTCCAGTGTCAATATTTGCATAGAAGAAATAGTAGTCAGTATCAGCCGGATACAGAACCGCCTCAATAGCGTCTGTTCCCGGATTGCCTATTGCTCCCGGCGGAATTCCGTTGCACTGATATGTATCGTAAGCCTCAAAAATCGCCTCAGACGGTATTTCAATATTAGGCTTGATAACTTCTTCAACATAGTAGGTTGTCGGGTCAGACTGCAGTTTCGGATATTCCTCCGGATTTGCAAGTCTGTTTTCAAATACGGACGCCACTTTTTTCATAGTTTCAACGTCCGGAGACTCTGCCTGGACGATTGACGCAAGAGTTACAACCTCGTCAAGTGTCATATTCATTTTCTTCATCTGAGTATAGTATTCAGGCTTGAATTTTTCATTAAAGTTCTTGTAGATTTTCTGGCAGACAACCTCCGGGTCAGTGTCAACATAGAAAGTATAGGTGTCCGGGAAAAGGTATCCCTCCATACGGTTGAATTTGGACGCTGTTGACGCCGGAAGATAATTTTCAAACTCAAAGCCGTAATCTCCCGCATTGAAGTAATAAACAAATCTCTCTGCCTCACAGACTCCAGCCTCTTCCAGCTGCTTTCCGGCAGAAATCAGGTCACAGCCCTCTACAAAGGTCACGTCCACTGTTTCCTTTTCAAGGGACTTGTCCGTGGTCAGTTCATTTATAATAGTTTCATAGGCATAACTCGGACTCAGCTCATGTTCTCCGGCAATATACTTTGTATCAGAATCGCCCAGCTTTGAAATGAACACAAATGCCTTCGGAATTTTGATAATTCCCTCATCATAAAGCAGCTGTGCCACGTCCTCAGTATTTGAACCCTCCGGAATCGTTACGATTTTGATATCGTCCGACTTTCCTATGGCAAGCATATCTCTTCCCACAGAAATAATAAGTATGGAAAGTGATATTGCAACAGTAAATATAACTGTAGTAACAATCAGGACAAGTGGCAGTCTGCCGGATACTCTTCTGCGCTTTTTCTTAACGCTGCGCCTCTGACCATTGTTTTCAGGATTCGCAGTTCTTACACTTCTTAAAGACGGCTCTGCACCGGTATTTTCCATTACCCCTGTGTTGTATGCGGAATGTACTCCGGTTCTCTCAGATGCAGTGCTTACGCCGCCTGTACGTTCGGTATTTCTGCTCACACTTCCTGTACGCTCCGTGTTTCTGCCCACACTGCCTGTGCGCTCCGGACTTCTGCTCACACTTCCGGTTCTGTCCGATGATACTGAATTTTTCGCTCCGGCAGTTCTGCTGTAGACCATATCAGACGGATTCCTGTCCTTTCCGGATGAAGTGTTTGAATAGGAAGTACGCTGATAAGCCGTTGTCATTTCGCTTTGGTTTGAACGTCTTTCGGACGCTGCCCTGTTAGCCGACGACGCTGCTGCCCTTGCCGCACGGCTTGAAGTGGAATTACCCTGATTATTCCCCACTGATGAAAGAATTTCCTCCAGCATTTTATCTCTGTCAGAATTTCTGTTATTTTTCTCCATTATACGCCTCCAGATTTTTTTCTGTGGCAACATACGCCGCCCTGCGGTCAAACTCATTTCTTATAAGCCGACCAAAAACATTCCCGCTGTAGCATATCCCAACCGGTATTATTTCTTCATGCGCTGCAAGAAATCTGTCGTAAAATCCGCCGCCGTATCCTAAACGGTACCCCTCATTATCAAAGGCAAGCGCCGGAACGATACACACTGTTTTACGGTTAAAATCCCTCACTTCAAGTGATTCCTCAGCATAAGGCTCGTAAATGCCAAAAGCTGACTTTTCAAGTGCCGACTTGCCGTCATAGTAGTAAAACTTCATAACGCTGTTCTTAAAGCACCTTGGAAGTGCGGTTTTAATACCATTTTCAAGACAGTAGGCTATGATTTTTTCAGTGCTGACCTCTATCTCAGTGGATTTATACACAAGGACAGTTTCAGCATTAACAAATTCACTGCATTTCAACAGATTTTCAAATACGCCGTCATCGAGAATTTTTTTATCTTCTTTGTTCATACCTCGCCGCATAGCCTTTATTTCAGACCGCAGCCTGTTTTTCTCATTATCAATTTCACTCATTTTTATAGATAACCGATTCTTTAAGTATATCACGTCTTTCAGCGGAAATCAGGTTTTTCACAAGCTCAAATGAAAACTCCATAGCTGTGCCTGCACCTCTTGATGTAATAATTTTTCCGTCAGTGCATACTGCATCATCGCTGACCTGCGCTCCCATAAGCTGGGTTTCAAAGCCGATATAACAGGTCGCTTTCTTTCCGTTGAGGATTCCCTTGTGTCCTAAAATGGACGGTGCTGCACATATCGCACCAATGTATCGGTCATTCTCTACGCAGAAATCAATCGCCCTCTGAACGTCTGCTGACTTTTCAAGATTGAGAGTACCCGGCATTCCTCCCGGAAGAACAATCATTTCAAGATTATCATCAAGTATGATATCAGCGGCGTCAATGTCTGCCGCAACAGTAATACCGTGGGAACCT
>CAMCMW010000429.1 GCA_945876155.1 uncultured Ruminococcus sp.
CATTTGGGTAGTAATTCTGGTTGTACTGCCCTTGTGGATAACCATTTTGCGGGTACTGACCATTTGGGTAGTAATTCTGATTGTACTGCCCCTGTGGATATCTGTTCTGAGGGTGTGGATTCTGAGGACGCCTGCGTTCTTCCGGCGGAACGGTAAATGCGAGGGTGTCCTTAGCGTAGGAATCCTTGTCTTTTTTATTGTGTTCTGACATACTGCTTACCTCCTTGAATTATCGGCTGATAAGCGGCAGAACCACAAAACCAATCAGTATAACAGCCGCCATAACAATAACGGCTATTCTCATTAACAAACTTTTATTTTTCATTTCTGCCTCCTGTTTACACTTTAACTTACATTGTAACACAAATCCGCAAAAAATGCAATATCGTAATTTCAAAAAAATACTGCCCGTTAAAGGCAGTATCTGTAAATCAGAGCTGTGGGAAAACCATAGTTGCGATTGAGAAGTAGATAAGCATTGAACAGGTGTCAACGATGGTACTGATAAGAGGCGTTGCCATAAGAGCCGGGTCGAGCTTTACACGCTTTGCAAGGAGAGGCAGTACACAGCCGATAAACTTTGAGATTATGACCGTACCCACTATCGAAAGGGCGACTGTCATAGAAAGCAGAATATCGTGGTCGTAGAACAGGAATATCCTCAGACCGTTTGCAAGGGCGAGGATAACGCTGACAATAAGCGATATGCGGAACTCTTTGTACACGACTCTGAAAAAGTCCCTGAACTTGATTTCCTCAGTTGCAAGTCCTCTGATTACCGTTGTGGAGCTTTGTGAACCGCAGTTTCCGCCGGTGGACATTAGCATTGGTATAAACGAAACGAGAATAGGTATCGCCTGAAAAGCGTTTTCGTAGTGGGTGAGCAGTGAACCGGTTATAGTGGCTGAAAACATGAGGATAAGCAGCCAGCCGATTCGGTTTCTGGCATGGGTGAAAACGGAGGTTTTGAAGTATGCGTCCTCAGCCGGTGCCATAGCAGCCATTTTGGAGAAGTCCTCCTCATTTTCCTCCTGGATAACGTCCAGAACGTCGTCGAAGGTGATGATTCCCACGATACGGCAGTCGTTGTCAACAACTGGCATTGCAAGAAAATCGTACTTGGAGAATTTCTTTGCAACGTCCTCTCTGTCCTCGTGGGTGTTGACGTAGATAACATTTGTGTCCATGATACTCTTTATCTTTACGTCCTCGTCGGCTGTCACAAGGTCGAGTATGGTCACAAAGCCTATGAGTTTTCTGGACTCGGTAACGTAGCAGGTGTAGATAGTCTCCTTTACGACGCCGACCTTTCTTATCCATTCAAGTGCCTCACGGGTAGTCATTTCCTTGTGGAGGTAGACGTATTCGGTGGTCATTACGCTTCCGGCGCTGTCGGCAGGGTAATTGAGGATATCGTTAATCTGCTTGCGTGTTTCGCTGTCGGTATTCTGCAAAATTCTTGAAACAACGTTTGCCGGCATTTCCTCAATGATGTCAACGGTATCGTCAACGTAAATCTCGTCAAGCATTTCCCTCAGTTCCTTGTCACTGAAACCGCTTATAAGGTGCATCTGGGTGTCACTGTCCATATAGGTGAATGTCTCAGCGGCAAGTTCCTTTGGCAGCAGACGGAAAATCAGCGTGATATCACGGGGTTCAAGTGTTTCAAGGACTGCTGCAAGGTCAGCCGGATACAGGTCACGGACGATAGATTTTATTTTAACGTAGTTTTTTTCTTTTAAAAGCTCAGTCAGTTTTTCTGTCATAACACATTACCTCCAGACATTTTTTGAATAAAAAAACCGTATCTGAGCCTGATACGGGTAACAATCATAAAAAATTTATGAAAACCGTTCAAGCTTTAGCTTCGCAGGGCATGAAATTGCGTTAGGGTATGCCTTCTTTTTTCGACATATCCTGTTGACCATCTCATAGTGTCTCCACTATTTTGCGGCAGCAACCCGTATCCCTGTGGTAGCCTTACCTACCGGACTTTTTAAACCATATATATTTTACTATATTTTTATCAGTTTGTCAATATTTCCTGACTAACCCACAGAAATTTAAAAAAATCGCATTGTGAATTTTACACAATATTTGTGCATTACTTTGGTTAAAATGACAAAATTTTATGAAATGATTAAAAAAAGGTTACAATTCAGATAAAAATATGGTATAATAATATTGTTTTTGTAACAAATTTAAAAAGGAGTGGAACTGATGAGTTCAAAAACAAAGAAGATCATAACGGCTCTGACAGCTCTGGCAATGACATTATCACTGGGAATGAGTGCAGGTGCTGAGACTCTTCTCGATATTGCAGACGGGAATACTTTCCTTGCGGAAACGGAAAGCAGCAGTGCAATATTGAACTACGACCCGGAAAACAATACATACGAACTGCTTGACAGTGAAGGCAACGAGATTTCTCTTGAGGGCGAGGAGGAAGAAATTCCGGAAACTGCCTCTGATGAAACACAGACAACGCTGAAAATCAAGGCAAGCGTTTCGGCAGTGACTACAACAGCACCGGCGGACAGCACGGAGACAGTCACCACAACG
>CAMCMW010000430.1 GCA_945876155.1 uncultured Ruminococcus sp.
GACGGACAGCAGCGGTAATATTCCGTACACCAAATGCGAGGTGCTGCTGCGTACCTATTATCTGAAATGGCTGCTGGAAAATGCTGAGAAGTGTACTCACGGCAAGTCAAAAAAGGCTCTTATTGACCAGATAAATGTGCAGACCGACATTATAAATATCATCAATGCTTACCGCATGAAAAAATATTTCAATGCCGACGCTGAAACTCTTGAAAAGTATATGCTGCCGTTTTATGGCAGACTTTCAAAGGAAAAGCAGTCTGCACTGTTTCAGACGCAGTCTTCTGAGGAATATCTGAGAATGCTTTCTCACACTTCCTACGGAAGAAAAATGGAACAGCTTTCCGAAGAGATGGAAAGCGACCAGTTTGAAAGAGAGCTTGTCAAAATAAGGTATTCCATGGCAAAGCGTGCGCTGATGTTTTCGGAGGACACAGCTGTAAGTCTTTATTCTCTTATGTACCTTCAGGAAGTCGAACTTAATAATATAACCAATATTATTGAGGGAATAAGGTATAATAAGAGTGTTTCATACATGGAAAATCTGATAGTTTTGCAGTAGAAGGGAGGTTTGATTATGTCAATAGAAAAAATGGAGTTTGTTACCATTGTCGGACTTATGAAGTATCTCGACAGGGCTCTGGCAAACTGTGCAGACAGCGGTTATTTTCACATTGCCGACGCTGTAAAGGAGTCTGCCGCCGAGGAAACTTTCATAAGACTTGACGGCGAAAATCCGTACAAGTCACTGCTTAAACGAGTGATTTCGGTAGAAACGGGAAATGAGTTTTCCTTTGAGAAAACCGACTGTGATGATATTGCCGCAATGTCCCTTGAACAGATTGAAGAAAAGGTTTCGGAACTGGAAAAAAGTTTCAGGGAAATAACCGGAAAAATCAGCGAATGCAGTGAAAAAATCACTCAGCGCAGACAGGTCATGACAATGCTTAAACATCTTAAAGGCATGAAAATAGACTTTCAGAAACTTTTTGAGTGCAGTCATATAAACGTGCGATTCGGCAGACTGCCTTGTGAGAGCGCATTAAAGCTTTCGTATTATGATGACAGGACGTTTATTTTTATTCCTTATGATGAGGACGGCAGTTACCAGTGGGGCTTTTATTTTGCGCCTGCTGACAGTATTTCCGAGGCGGACAACATTTTCCGTACCCTTTATTTTGAAATTATAACAATACCGGATTTTGTCCATGACACTCCTGAAAAGGAAGAGGAGATACTTGGTGCTGAAATCGCAAAGCTTGAATCTGAACTCAGCGGCTATGAGGAAGAGCGTAAAAAGCTTATCAGGGAAAACGGCAGACTGCTAAACAGTATTTTCAGCTTTCTGAAATACAGGTATGATTTGTTTGAACTGCGGCATAATGTTGCGGCATACAAGGATAAATTCTACATGGTGGGATTTGTTCCGAAGTCGCAGATAGGGGAGTTTATGAAACTTTTTGACACAATGGAGGAAGTTTCCGTTGTGGTGAACAAGGCAGGGAACAGCGTTGTTATGCAGACGCCTGTCAAGCTAAAAAACAATAAATTCTCAAAGCCGTTTTCAATGTTTGTGGAAATGTACGGACTGCCTTCATACAACGGCTTTAACCCCACAATGCTTGTTGCCATAACCTATACACTGCTTTTCGGAATCATGTTCGGCGATTTAGGACAGGGACTTGTTCTCTCGCTTTTAGGCTGGATAGTCTACAAAAAATCCGGAAACAAGCTTGGGGCAATCATGCAGAGAATCGGAATATCCAGTGCGTTTTTCGGACTGCTTTACGGTTCGGTATTCGGCTTTGAGGAGGCGCTGAATCCACTCTATAAAAAGCTTGGCTTTGAACATAAGCCATTTGACGTAATGGAAAACACCATGAACGTTCTTATCGGAGCGATACTGATAGGCGTTGTGATAATATTTGTATCTATTACCATAAATATTATTATAAGTTTCAGGCATAAGGACTACGTAAATGCAGTTTTCGGAAATAACGGGATAGCCGGATTTATAGTTTTCGGCGCACTGCTTGCAGGACTTGGCTGTATGATGACAGGTGTTGCCAACCTGTTTACAACGCCGTATGTGCTTTGCCTTATTGTACTGCCGCTTGTGGTCATGTTTTTCAGAGAACCGCTGGGCTGTCTTGTCAAGGGTGAGAAATTCCACCTTGAGGGCGGAATAGGCGACTTCATTGCGTCGAACTTTTTTGAAGTATTCGAGTTTATGCTGGGATATGCAACAAATACGCTTTCATTTGTCAGAATCGGCGGATTTGTATTTTCACACGCCGGCATGATGTCAGTGGTAATGCTTTTGTCTGAAACCGCCGCAAAGGGAGTTTCACCGATAATTATTATAATCGGAAATATTTTCGTAATGGGAATGGAAGGTCTTATCGTTGGTATTCAGGTACTCAGACTGGAATTTTATGAGATTTTCTCACGTTTCTACGACGGAAGCGGACAGCCTTTTGAACCTGTAAAAATAAATTATGATACCAATATTGAGTAAAAGGAGTTTT
>CAMCMW010000431.1 GCA_945876155.1 uncultured Ruminococcus sp.
GAAAAAGCAGTTTCACGCACCCTAAATCGAGTGCGTGGTTTGATTGTCAAAAATCAAAGTGTGCGGATTGGTTGTCAAATGTGCCGTGTATGCCATTTTGCCCTTTTACCTGTTTCCGCATACAGAAAAATGAGTGCGCTGGGGAATATATCCGAAAAAGCCGAGTGCCGATTATCCGCGTAAATACGCCGTTTCAGGATTTCTGCCTTGACAGCAGAACTACGCACTCAACGTGTCCCGTCCTCGGAAACAAATCAACCGCCCTTACTTTAACGGGCAAATATCGGTTTTCCGAAAGATACGCACAATCTCTTGCAGCGGTTGAAGGGTTGCATGAGATCATAACAATTTTTTCAGGATTCATTTTAACAACCGAATCAAGGGTCAGCTTGTCACAACCCTTTCTCGGCGGGTCCATAATCACGATATCCGGACATTCACCGCAATGCATAAGCCTTTCTGCCGCCCTTCCTGCATCAGCACAGATAAATTCCGCATTGTCAACACCGCTGTTTTCGGCATTTTCCTTTGCATTTTCAACAGCCTGCGGTACAATTTCAACGCCGGTCAGCTTTTTTACATTTTCAGCCATGGATAAACCAATCGTTCCGGCACCGCAATAGAGGTCAAGGAGATTTTCAGTACCGTTCAGATCTGCATACTCCTCCGCAATACCGTAAAGCCTTTCCGCCTGGGGAGAATTAATCTGATAAAACGCCTCCGGAGCGATGCTTATTACATTGCCGCACATAATATCAGTTATCTTTTCAGTGCCCCATAAAACCTGTGTTTTCTTTCCAAGAATAACATTTGTATTATCAGGATTAATATTTAAAACAATACTTTTTATTTCTGAGAATCCACTTGTAAGCTTCTCCGCAAGTCCAGTAAAATCGCATTTTCTTGTCACCACAAGGCATACCATTACCTCACCCGTTGCCGGTGCTTTTCTCAGATAAATATGTCTTAGGATTCCCTTTCCGGTGATTTCATTGTATGCACTGATATTGCTTTTTCTGCAAAAATCCATAACGCTCTCAGCAATACTGCAAAGTTCTTCCGGCAACAACCTGCACTTTGTTCCGCCAATAATTCTGTGACTCCTTTTTGCGTAAAAACCGCATATCATCTCCCCTTCAGACTCTGCTACAGGGTACTGTGCCTTGTTGCGGTAGCCGTCGGGATTCTCACAACCCAGTATTGGCTCAAACTCACAGTTTATCTTTCCAATTCTTGTAAAGGCGTCACGGACAAACTTTTCCTTAGCTCTCAGTTCCGCCTCATAGCTTAAATGGCGAAAGGAACAGCCGCCGCACTTAGGAAAAAGCGGACAATCCGGCTCAATTCTGTCAACTGACGGTTTCAGTATCTTGCTCACAATGCCGTACGCATAGTTTTTGAGTACCTTTACCACTTTACATTCTATCACATCACCCACAGCCGTCTGCGGTACGAACACAGCCATACCCTCATGCCGTCCGACACCGTTTCCCTCTGACGTGATATCGGTTATTTCAATTTCAATAATTTCATTTTTCTGCACTTGTTTTTACTTTCCTCTTTCCTCGATAATTCTTGCCATTTCTCCCACATTCTTCATGCCGGAAACCTCTTTCATCTTAAAACGCATTCTGAACTCCTGCTCAACTGCCTCCACAAGATTTATATGCTCAAGACTGTCCCAGTCCTCAATATCGTCAGCCGTAGTGTTTTCGTCAACTGTAATTTTTCTGTCGTCAAAAACATCTCTGAAAACCTCGTTAAGTCTTTCCCATAATTCATTTTTATTCATAATTTATCTTTCCTTTCATTTATTGTTTTAAATCGAATAAATTGAAATTTCTATCATATAGATTTCGACAACAGATTTAAAAGTAATTTTTTGCTCTCATCTGTATTATCCCATAGAGGAAGTGGTTCATAATGAATACTTAATAAATATTCATCAAGCAATTCAAAAAATGTATCAAACGCTTGTTTTTCATCAATTGAATGGTCGATAATAATACCGAAATAGTTTTTAGATGTTTGATTAAAAATACCGTACTTCTTTTCTATAAATTCTTGCATTCCTGCTGGTATAATACTTTGTTGTTTTATACCATGAAAAAACATTGCATTATCATAACCATGTATATAATGTTCTAAATAAACAAGACTCTTAGAACCCATATGTACACCTGGTATACTCTTAATATATGATAAAAGCATTCTTTCTCCAAGCATAATATCTGATTTCATTTTCTTCTCCTTACTTTTAATTTTCGATTGCTTAAATTCCGATTTATCCCACTCTCTCCACTACTTTAATAACATCATTTTTCCTCTGATACTCCCCAATTTCAAGCCGCCATTTGCTGTCACCGTTTTCATCAGTACTAATATTTTCAAACCCGAACTGCTAAAAAACATCATTCCTGTGGATATATCAGTTCTTCTGCATCGGAAAAATAATCCCAGTATTCCTTATGATTTATTTCATAATCATAATTACTGTCATAAAACTCAACATCACTATTTATTCCA
>CAMCMW010000432.1 GCA_945876155.1 uncultured Ruminococcus sp.
GTTCTCACTTTACAAGTCATTGAAGGACGAGGGCGTTAACATTACAGCGGTAGTTCTGTGGGGCATTACTGACAACACAAGCTGGATTGGCGGATATCCGCTTCTGTTCGACAAGAGCTATACTGCAAAGCCGGCATTTTATGCGGTTCTGGATACCGACAAGGAAGTACAGACTATAAAAACAGCCAGCGCACTTGCTTATGACGGTACTGATACCGACTACGAAAAAGCCTTTAAAATCCAGAAGTCCAATGATATAGGTACTGCCGGAGCATTTAAGGCTATATGGAACGGCAGTGAAGTCACACTCAGAATTGATTCCAACGTTAATGGTCAGGCAAAGATAATCTTTGAGGGTGCTGACAGTTACATCACCAAAACTGCGGTATTAAGCAGCGGCAAGTCACAGGATATCACAATCGACCTTTCACAGCTTGATATCAAATCCGGTTCATCAGTAGGACTGGAAATTCTCATTGAAGAAACAAGCGGTACACAGTATCTCTGGAACACTCTTGACAGCAGTTCAGACTATGTTTTCGGCAAGCTTGACTTTGCAGAACAGCCCCTGCGCACAACTGCAAACAAGGCTGGGAGCGCTCCTGTTATCGACGGTGTAATTGACGATGTGTGGGCATCTGCCGTGGCAATTGATGTAAACAAGTACACAATGGGCAAGGACGGCGCTTACGGTACTGCAAAGGCTCTCTGGGACAAGGACAACATTTATGTGCTTGTTGAAGTAAAGGACAGCAATCTCAGCAAGGCAAGTGCAAACGCATACGAGCAGGACACAGTTGAGATATTCTTTGACGAAAACAATGGTAAAACAACATCTTACGAGGCAGACGATATCCAGATAAGAGTGAACTTTGACAACGAAGTAACAGTCACAGACGGCAAGTCCGGCGACATCTATGTAACTGCGGCTAAGGTGACAGACGGTGGATATGTAGTCGAAGTTGCTATACCTCACACAATAAAGGAATTTGAGCCGAACCAGGTGGTAGGCTATGACGTACAGATAAACGACGACAACAACGGCGAGGGCAAGAGAACTGGTATTGCAAACTGGAGCGACCTTACCGGTCAGGGATATATCAACACGTCAGGCTTTGGGGTACTGGAGCTTTCAGACGGTTCAGCGGAGCATGAGACCGGAGATGTCAATGCGGACGGAACAGTCAATATTGCAGACCTTGTGCTTTTACAGAAATACCTCGTTCACTCGGTAAGAGACCTTGATGACGGTGATGCGGCTGATATGAACAGTGACAACGCTGTAAATGTATTTGACGCAGTACTGCTGAGAAACAAGCTTTTGAAATAATAAAATTAAAGGGTGCATCTGAAAAATGATGTACCCTTTTGTATAATGAATCTGCCGTTATCTGAGCATATCAAGTATTGTCTGTCCGGAAACAGCGCCGACTTTCTGATTGGTTATTCTGCCGTCTTTTACCACAACAAGCGTCGGGATACTTGCAATGCCGAACTTCTGCGCAAGCTCCGGTTCGCTGTCAACGTTTACCTTGCAGACCTTGATGTCCGGATTCTCCTCAGCAATTTTGTCAACCACCGGTGAAACCATCTTGCACGGACCGCACCAGTCTGCATAAAAATCAATCAGAACCGGCTTTTCTGACTTCATAACCTCTTTTTCAAAACTGCTGTTTGTTAATGCGATTACTGACATAATAAATCTTCCTTTCCTCAGTCTTTCGACTTGTAATAAAGCATACAGTGGCAGTAGCCCTCGAAATCCGGGTCGGCTATCTGCTCCCTGAATTCTTTGCACATACATTTATACTCCTCTGTCTGTTCCAGTCTGCACGGACAATACCCGTTTTTCTGTTTCAGACCTTCCTTAACAGTCTTGACGATTTCTTCATTTTCATTCAGTCTGACGCTCATAGTTCACCTCCTGAAAAGTATTTTTGTTTCTATCTAATTATATCCCAATTCCGGTATTTTTTCAACAAAAACATGACAAGCGAGAAAATTTATTTGTATTTTACTGCATTTTTTACAGAAACACTATTGAAATCAGCAGTGAAATATGTTAAAATTAAATAGAAAAAGTTACAGTGCAATCCGGAATAAACGGAATTGCTGAAAGGATAGTTTTAATGAATTATACAAAGCTTACTGAATTTAACGGCACACCTGTTGTGGAATTTTCTGCCGGCGGCTACACAGCAATGGTCGCTTATGAGATTGGTTCAAACGTTATCCGACTGCATGATGATAAAAACGGGGTTGAGTTTTTCCGTTTCAAGAAGGACAATCCGGCTGATACCATAAAGCAGTCCGCAGAGGTCTGGGGCTTGCCGACTCTCTACCTGCCTAACCGTTTTGCAGACGGTGTTTTGAAAACCTCAGACGCTGTATATCATCTGCCGGTAAACGAAAAAGCGCCTTACAACAACCACATTCACGGTTTCTTACATAAGCGTGTACATACTGTTGTGGAGCATCACGCCGACGACAACTGTGCAGTTGTGAAAACAAGATACAGATATGAC
>CAMCMW010000433.1 GCA_945876155.1 uncultured Ruminococcus sp.
CCGTTTTCAACAATAGAACTGATGAGAGTTGTTATCCTCTCGGACTTTGTTTTCCCCAGCACCTTTACCGGAAATTCCGGCAGGTCTGAGTTTTTCAGTACCCCAGCCCGGACTGCGTCCTCGATGTCGTGATTTATGTATGCTATCTTGTCGGACAGTCTTACAACATTGCCCTCAGCGGTAGCCGCATGAGATTCCGAAGAATGACAGGCAATACCGTTTTTTACCTCGTATGTAAGGTTCAGCCCCTCGCCGTCCTTTTCGATATAGTCCACAACTCTTACGCTCTGGAGATAGTGCTTGTAGCCATGGGGGCAGATCTCGTCAAGAATTGCCTCGCCGGAGTGGCCGAAAGGGGAGTGCCCTAAATCGTGTCCGAGAGCGATTGCCTCTGTCAGGTCCTCATTAAGGCGCAGGGCACGGGCAATAGTCCTTGCGATTTGTGATACTTCAAGAGTGTGGGTAAGGCGGGTCCTGTAATGGTCGCCGACAGGGGAGAGAAAAACCTGTGTTTTACGCTTTAAGCGTCTGAAAGAATTGCAGTGGAGGATTCTGTCCCGGTCACGCTGAAACTCGGTTCTGTAGGGACACTTTTCTTCGTATCTGACACGTTTTCCGTTGCCGGAGGACGTACAGGCGTAGGGACTGAGCGTTGTCAGCTCAAGAATTTCCGTTTGTTCTCTAACAGTCATAGCTATCATTCCCCCAATATCCTGAAAGTATTCAGCATACATTTATACATTTTCCATTATAACAAAAAAAATCACCTTTTTCAAGTGATTTTTCATTTTTTTATATATTGTACAAGAGTAAAGCAGATTTTATGGGTTGTTTTGGGACTTTTACGCAAATCACACTTACAATAAACAATAATACGGACAAATATCTTCATACCGTCCGTCTTTCATACGAAATCCCTTTGGGATTGTACCCAACTGAATAAACCCCAGACGTTCATACAAATGTCTGGCATGGATATTAGATGCTACAACCGCATTGAACTGTAATATTCCGAAACCGTGCAGACGAGCTTGTTCCATACAATTCAGAACTAATTTTTCACCAATATGCAATCCTCTGCTTTCCTTAGCAACAGCATAACTTGCATTGCATATATGACCGCAGCGTCCGATATTGTTTGGGTGCAGTATGTAAAGACCATGGATTTTTTCCGAATCTGTGTCTATCGCAACTGCGCTATGGGTCTGAGAATCAAAAAATTCACTTCCTGTTTCAAAAGTTAAAAGTTCTTCCTGAGGAAAAGCAATACCTTCCTCCACAATCTCGTTCCATATCTGAATCATTTCAGATAAGTCTGTTTCTTTATATGGTCTTACAATTATATTCATCTTTACACCTCAATAATATCAGAATTGGATTTCTGTTTAATTATAACATCACACAAAAAATAAGTCAATGAAAAAACCACTCCCGATAACAAGTACCGGAAGTGATTGAAATTTCACCTCTCAAACGGCTTATTAAACGAACCAATTTCTATCAGATTTCCCTCCGGGTCTGCGATATAGCAGGTTCTCTGCCCCCACGGCTCTGTTGTTGGTTCAAGTACCGGAACTGCGCCTTTGCTGACAGCAGCGTTAAACTCTTTGTCAACTTCCTCGAATGTATCCACATAAAGAGCAATTTCCGTATGACCGTTTAAGCCCTTCACATATTCATATTTCCGGCTTGTCATGTCATATCTTCAAAGTCTTTTCTTCCATAAAGCAGAAACAGTGTGCCGTCTTTCACCAGATACACATTTGAGGTATCTTCACCTTCTTTGATTTCAAAGCCAAGCACGTCCCTGTAGAAACGAATCATAGCTGCCATATCCTTTACAAACAGTCCGAATCCGTCTAATCTCATATAAAACTCCTTCCATACTATAGTAAACTAAAAATATTTTTTTAGTTTACTATCAGCCGATATGCACGGAGCTTACGAAGTAAGCGCATGTGCAAGGCAATATAATAATAATCACTCCCGGCAGCAAGTACCGGAAGTGACTTTAAAACTTATCTTAATGCAGACAATGCTTATTAGTAAGCAACGCCCTGCCACATCATAGCGTCAGCTACCTTGTCGAAGCCAGCGATGTTAGCACCTGCAACCAGGTTGCCCTTCATGCCGTACTTTTCAGCAGCATTGTATGAGTTGTGGAAAATGTTTACCATGATGTTCTTGAGCTTAGCGTCAACTTCCTCGAATGTCCATGAAAGTCTTTCTGAGTTCTGTGACATTTCAAGAGCAGATGTAGCAACACCGCCTGCGTTAGCAGCCTTTGCAGGTCCGAACATAACGCCTGCTGCCTGGAACTTTTCAATAGCCTCAGGAGTTGAAGGCATATTAGCACCCTCAGCAACCGCCATTACGCCGTTCTTGATAAGAGCGTCAGCTGATTCGCCGTCGAGTTCGTTCTGTGTAGCGCATGGAAGAGCGATATCGCACTTGATTGTCCAGATACCCTTGCAGCCTTCTGTGTATGTAGCGCCCTGAACTCTGTCAACG
>CAMCMW010000434.1 GCA_945876155.1 uncultured Ruminococcus sp.
TATTGAAATCTCAAAGGACAATGTAATTGCAAAGTGTACTCAGGAAAGCCATAATTTAGGCGTTCTGATATCTTTCCTCAGCAGTATGCCGGGCATTATAATCGGTATGCTCCTGCCC
Organism: uncultured Ruminococcus sp.; assembly: GCA_945876155.1. Lineage (GTDB taxonomy): Bacteria > Bacillota > Clostridia > Oscillospirales > Ruminococcaceae > Porcipelethomonas. The sequence goes on from CAMCMW010000434.1 coordinate 119, forward strand.
TGCTTTGTAATACTTGCACTGCTTATAATGAAAATAATTGCAATCAGAAAGTCTGACGATGAGGAGGATACCTCAGCTGAAACTGACTTTGACGACGATGATGATGACGAAGAATTCAAGGGCTTTAACGGTCACCAGGTCAAGCCTATTTCGTCTGCACCGCTTTTTGACCCGGAATCAGACCTGAATCCTGGTGAAGATTTTGAGAGAAAGAAGTCCTCAATTGCTCAGAATTTCAGCCAGAAACCGGGGGCTGCTCCAAGACGTCCTGTCAGAAAAACTCAGAAGAACGCTCCGAAGGCAGCAGTTGAGAGATTTAAAGCGGCAGTTGACGAAAAGCCTAACGCTCCTGTCAGCAGAAAGCCTACTCTTGTACCGGAAAATTCCAATCCTGTCGTAAGCGAAAAACTTGCTGCTATCAAAGCGGCTTTAAGTCAGCAGGAAACACAGGAGAACGATACTGAAAATGTCAATATCGACAACAATAATTCAGTTAAAAAAACAGCTACATTCAAAGCAGTGAAACCTGAGCCTGCAAAGCCTACCGAAACCAAACCGGCAGCTAGCAAACCGGCACCGGCTAAAAAGGCACCTTCAAAAAACAGCAATATAAATTCAATTGAAGATCTGATTAAGGCTCTCGAGGAAGAAAAGAGAAAGCTGTAATATCGGGCAAATAACATTAATTCCGGACGTCTTTTTGGGCGTCCTTTTTTGTACTCAGTCAAAATTATTAAATTCAGAAAATTTACACATTTTTAAGATTAATTTAAGCTTCTTTTTATATAATATAGTAAAATCACGAAGGGAGGTAAATCCGGATAAAATTAGTCCGGATTGAAAGGTATGGCAATTAACACTTTTAAAAGAAAAGAAATTAAGTTTCTGCTTTCAATGCAGCAATACAATGCCCTGCTTGATGTACTTGAAGAATACATGATTCCCGATGAATACTGTAAAAACGGAAACGAATATGGTATTTACAACATATATTACGATACCCCGGACAGTTTTCTCATAAGAGAATCTTTATCTAAGCCTTATTACAAGGAAAAACTTCGTCTCAGAAGCTACTATTCGCCTGCATCGCCGGAAGACAAGGTGTTTCTTGAGATAAAGAAAAAAATCGGCGGTATCGTAACAAAAAGACGTGTTACAATGACTCTTGCAGAGGCAGAAGCTTACATCGCAACAGGAAAAAGACCTGAGTCGGACAAGTACATAACAAATCAGGTACTCAACGAAATCGACTTTTTCAGACAGATCTACGACATCGCTCCGGCACAGTACATCAGCTACCAGAGAATGGCGTTTTTCGGCAAGGACGACAAGGACTTCCGTCTTACTTTCGACAGGGCGCTGACCGACAGACGTTATGACCTTTCTCTCAGCAAGGAGTGTTACGGCCGTCAGATTATTCGTCCTGACCAGCGACTGATGGAAATCAAAATCAGTGACTCAATCCCGATCTGGCTCAGTGAACAGCTTTCAGCACTGGGTATCTACAAAACAAGCTTTTCCAAGTACGGCAAGGCTTACCAGCACTTTGTACTCGATAAAATTAACAATGATAAAGGAGTTAGTATTTATGCCTGAAATTTTTAATTCAATCGTAGGAACAGAAACTACATTTTCCACATTTACAATCTGCATTGTTGCCGCAATGGTAATAGGATTTCTTGTAAGTCTTCTTTACAAATTCACACACAAAAAAGAGGGCTATATGCAGGGCTACGTCCTGACGCTCGTTATGCTGCCGGGTATTGTTTCACTTATTATCCTGCTTATTAACGATACCTCAAAGGCACTTGGTCTTGCCGGTGCGTTCTCACTGGTCAGATTCAGAAGTGTTCCGGGCGACCCTAAGGACATCGCCTATATCTTCTTCTCAATGGCTGCCGGCGTAGGCTGCGGTCTGGGTTACATAGGATTCTCCTTCGCATTCCTTATCATTATAGGTGCTGTTATGCTCGTGCTTAATGCCTCAAAATACGGCGCACCTGATACTTCCGCAATGACTCTTAAAATCACAGTTCCGGAAAACCTTAACTATCAGGGACTTTTTGACAAGGTTCTTGACGAGTACACAGAGGGCTGGCGCTTAAAGAGAGTTAAGACAGTTGATTTCGGAACGCTCTTTGACCTTGTTTACAGCATTGAACTGAAAAACGATATCGACCAGAAAAAGTTCATCGACAGTATAAGAACTTTGAACGGCAACTTAAACGTTACCCTCATACTTTACAAGTATGATGACCAGATTTACGCTAAATAAATTTTACCTATCCCAATATATTCTGCACCTTTTCTCAGAGAGGGTGCAGATTTTTTTATTGACAATTTCAATTGGGTATAGTAAAATATAGATATTATCTGAAATTGGGGAACTGTTC
>CAMCMW010000435.1 GCA_945876155.1 uncultured Ruminococcus sp.
ATAACCTCTGAAAATGGCATGACATTTGATAATGTTTCGGATAAGAAAACCATTATACCACCGATAGATGAAAAAGCTGTCGGAAGCATGACACATACCCGTGACCCGAAAGTGTGGCGTGGCAAAGATGCGTGGTATATGGTAATAGGCAGTACAGTAGATTCTAAAGGACGTCTGCTGTTCTATAAAAGCAATGACCTTGAAAACTGGTCTTATCTGAATTATGCCGAAAAAGAAAATTTCGGCTGGATGTGGGAATGTCCGGATTATTTTGAAGTTAATGGTACAGGTATAACCGTATTTTCGCCAATGGGATTTTTCAAGGACGGAAAGGAATACGATTCTGTTCCGGTTTGTATGTTTTCCTCATTTGATGAAAGTACAGGAAAAATGGAGCTTTCTGAAAACTATCAGCTTTTCGACTTCGGTCTTGACCTATACGCACCCCAGAGTACCACTGACAAGGAGGGCAACCGTGTTATCATTGCATGGGTAAGAATGCCGGAAGCTGTAAACGGCGAATGGAACGGTATGATGTGCATTCCGAGAGTTGTGGAAGTGAAAAATAACCACATATATTTCAGACCTCACCCGAACATAAAAAACAGCTTTACAAAAGAAATCACTTCACCGTCACAGGCTGACAGTTCCGGATTTATGGTGAAAACCTCACTTCATAATAGCGAAAGTATCAATATCGGAGGGTACATCATAAAGCGTGAGCAGGACAGAATTTACACCGACCGTTCAGCTGTATTTGCAGATAAGGATAATTTCAGGCTTACTGCGGAAACTCCGCTTATCCATGAGGGATATGAACTGGAAATCTATGTTGACAGCAATCTCATAGAAGTATTTGTAAACAATGGCGAGTATGTACTCAGCAGCGTTGTATATGGTTTATCTGATAAAATAATAGGTGCAGACTTTTCACTGTATTCTCCCGAAAGAGGTGTAATATGAAACTGGAAAATAAAATTATGCTTATCACCTATGCTGACAGCATGGGGAACAATCTGAAAGAACTGTGTAATTGAATGAGGTGAACTGCAATGAAAAAATTTGATGTTACCGCACTGGGTGAACTGCTGATAGATTTTACCGAAAACGGTTCAGGCGAAAGCGGAAATCCTCTGTTTGAAGCCAATCCGGGCGGAGCGCCATGCAATGTGCTTGCTATGCTTTCAAAGCTTGGAAAGAAAACTGCTTTTATCGGCAAGGTCGGTGATGATATGTTCGGCAGACAGCTTTCCGATGCCGTAAAAAGCGTCCAGATATGTACCGATGGACTTGTTATGGATAAAAATGTTCCGACTACCCTTGCTTTTGTTCATACACTTGCAGGCGGTGAAAGAGAGTTCAGCTTTATCCGCAATCCGGGCGCAGATATGATGCTGACAAAAGCCGAAGTAAATGCCGATATAATTAGAAATTCAAAAATATTTCACTTCGGAACACTTTCCTCAACCCATGAGGGCGTTCGTGAAGCTACAAGATTTGCCATAGATACGGCAATCAAAAGCGGTGCACTGCTCTCATTTGACCCGAATCTTCGTGAGCCGCTCTGGGAAAGCCTTGATGATGCGAAAATTGAAATAGAGTACGGTCTGTCAAAATGCAATATTCTGAAAATATCGGATAACGAGATTGAATTCCTTCTTGGTCATTCCGATTACGACAAAGCAGCAATGCAACTTATGGAAAAGCATAAAAATATCAGGCTGATATTTATAACTCTCGGCGGTGACGGAAGCTGTGCTTACACCAGAACCGCAAAGGCAAAAGCACCTGTTTACAGTGTGAATACTGTTGAAAAAACAGGCGCAGGAGATACTTTCTTTGGCTGTGCATTAAACTTTGTTCTTGAACATGATATTGACTCCCTCAATGAAACCCGACTGACCGAACTTTTGCGTTTTGCCAATGCCGGTGCTTCCCTTATCACTACAAGAAAAGGGGCATTGAAAGTTATGCCGGATATACAGGAAATATCTGATTTGATTGGAGATGAAGAAAATGTGTGAAGTTGAAATCAAACTGAATACAATTGATGATGTAAAAAATCTGGTTAGTGACGTCACTATCATGGGTATTTTCAGCCTTGATTTCAGCAATTCAAAATCACATTCAAATCAAACGTGTACGGCAAAATTAAATTGTCATGGTCTTACCCTGTCATCATGAGATTGATATTACCGCTTCATTGATAAACGAAATTGAAGCCGGATTAAACGGACAGCTCAGACACTTGTCCAAAGATGATAAGCGTGCAGGTGAATCCCTTACAATTGAAAATCAAAGAAAAATCCTGACAAAATATGTGCAGGAACAGGGGTGGAGTATTTATGATACATATATCGACGATGGTATCAGCGGTACAACATTCGACAGATGTGGCAGCGAAAAAAATTTTCACTTTTATCTTGACTTATTATATGGCATATGATAAAATGTTATTAAATATATATAATTTTTGATAACAATTTGAAATAAGGGTGGTTAACATGTAT
>CAMCMW010000436.1 GCA_945876155.1 uncultured Ruminococcus sp.
CTATAAGCTTTCCTGAACACCCCGGCCTAGCCGGGGGTTTTCTAAATACAAAAAAATCCCCGATTGAAAAACCGGGGATAATTTATACAGTTTTATGAATTACTTCATCAGTAACTTAGCAATTTCAATTGCGTCGTACAGGTTAACAACACCGTCCTGTGTGATGTCGCCAACTTCGAGCTGTTCGTCTGTAAGTTCAACAGCCTTCATCATGTACTTGGAAATTTCGATTGCATCGTAAAGGTTTACCTTGCCGTCGAGTGTAACGTCACCTAACTCATAAGCGCTTGTTACAACATACTTGAGGTTGATCTTACCAGCAGCGTATGTCTGAGCGTCTGTGCCGTCAGGACCCTGGAGTGTAACATTACCATAGGACATCATTGAGAGAACCAGGTTAAGTCTGTCAAGGTTTGCCTGTGAGAAACCGCAGTTTCCAGCCTGTACTTCCTTGAGAACCATAAGAGCTGTTTCTTCAACTGTTGTTCCAACCGGAACTTCACCGATGTGAGCAACTGCTTTCTTAACAGCCTCAGCAATCTGAGCGTCTGTGTAGTTCATGCCTACAACATCGTTGATCCAGTACTTAACAACGTCGTTAACTGTTGTTGCACCTGCAGGAGCAACTACACTGTTGTTTACAACTTCCATTGTTGCAAAAGCCTCATTGCCGAGGTTGTCAAGTGTAAGAGTAGCAGGAACTACGATTGTAACGTCCTGGCTTACGAGACCGAATGCGAAGTTGTCAACACCTACAACTGTCTTGCCATCAATTTCTGATGGGATTACAATCTTTTCAGCTGTCTTATCTGTATAGTTAGTGATTACAACGCCTGCTTCAACTTCTCTTACAGAGAATGCTGAATCTTCAGCAGCAAATACACCAGCAGCTGGCATAGCAGCGAGCATTGCAGCAGCGCTTACGCCGGCCATGATTTTTTTAAGTGAATTCTTCATGTTTATTCCTCCAATTTTATAATTATATTATTATAATAACATTTTGGTTTATATTTGTCAAGGGATTTTGATATTTTTAGCATTGTCACATTGCATGAAAAACGAGTAACAAAAACCGGAATATTTAGGGTAAATTCAGTTTTTCAGGAAAATTTTACAAGATTGTATACTCGAAATTTTCCCATAAAAGCTCTGTTCCCAGGTCGGTTCCCGGAGGAAGGAGTGCCAGCGCAATAAATAAGGTGTCCCCTTTTCCGTCGTCGGTACGCTGGATTGTGGCGTACTCTCCCTCAATGGAAATTACTTTGTATCTGTATGGTCCCATATTTTCACTTCCTTTATCAGTATTCTCTGTCAAAGGTTATAACGGCAAAATAAGCCGTTTCCATTTCACCAAGCTTTTCATCTATAATATGCCTGATATCGGTTTCGGTACAGCTGCAATAATAGGGTACAACAATGTCGAAAATCAGATTGGTGTGGGTGTCGCCGGAGACCACTCTGAAATCGTGGATATGCAGCGACTGGTCAATGCCCTTGACTATGGTTCTCATCATTTCACGCAGACCGTTTACGTGTTCGTTGTCCATTTCGATTGGGTCCATGTGGATTGTCATCATGATGTTGAGCTTATCGTGAATCTCACGCTCAACTGTGTCTATCATATCGTGGACTTCCACAAAATCCTCTGTGCTTTTAACCTCCGCATGGCAGCTGCCTATCATGTTTCCCGGACCGTAATTGTGGATAACAAGGTCATGTATTCCTATTATTTTTTCGTTGCTGTCAACTATCTCCTTGATTGTCCCGATGATTTCCGGGTCAGCCGGTCTGCCGAGAAGATTGTCAACAGTGTCCTTTACAATGTCGATACCCGATTTGAAAATGAACGCCGAAACTACTATACCCATGATTCCGTCCACCGGCAGGTCGGTGAACAGTGCTGAAATGATTGAAATACAGGTTGCGGAAGTTGCTATAACGTCAGTTCTGCTGTCCTTTGAGGTCGCAAGCATTACTGATGAATTGATTTTCCGTCCCAGCTTACCGTTGAAAAGCGACATCCACAGTTTTACCAGTATTGACACTATAAGCGATGCCAGAACAACAACGCTGAACACAAGCTTTTCCGGATGGATTATTTTTTCAATGGAGTTTTTCAGCAGTTCAAAAGCCACTATAAGAATGAGTACCGCAATAAACAGTGCCGTTAAATACTCCATTCTGCCGTGACCGAAGGGGTGGTCTTTGTCCGCCGGCTTGGACGCCATTTTATAGCCCAGCAGCGTCACTATACACCCTGCGCTGTCGGACAAATTGTTGAATGCGTCGGAAATAATGGAAATCGAGCCGGAAAGCGTACCCATAATATATTTAAGTACAAACAGCATTATATTGCAGAAAATTCCTACCAGACTGCTGAGTGTTCCGTAGTTTCTTCTTACAGTGGGGTCATTGATGTCGTCGCAATTTTTAACAAATTTATGTACCAGAAGATTTGTCATGCAGTCACCCTCTCATGTCAAAATTTTTATGCCTTAAATTATAT